>DASWOS010000316.1:0-27750 GCA_036398645.1 Dokdonella sp.
CCGTCGGCGTGCGCCCGCCTCGGGACGCGTGCCGCTCGGCGTGCGCCGAACGATGGCTCGCCTCGTCGAGGGCGTCGCGCGGCGCTGCCGCGTGCGGGCCGGTGCGGACGTGCGCCGGCCGCACGTCCGCCGACGCGTGACTACGGCGCCGCGAGCGCGGCGCGCAGCGGATCGAGCAGCGCGCCGTAGCGCGGCGCGACCGGCTCGGCCGGCCGCAGCGGCGCGCGCACCTGCGCCGCGCTCGCCGTGCGCACCTCGCGCGCGGCTTCGTGGAAGCGCAGGCAGGCCGCATCGAAATCGAGGCCGACGTGCGCGAGCAGCGCGCGCACGGCCGCGACCGGGTCGCCGGCGAGCGCCTCGTAGCGGTGCTCGCGTATGCGCTCGGCGTCGCGCGCGCGCCATGCGCGCATCGCGCGCTCGCAATCGCGCTGGAACGCGGCGAGCTCGGCGAAGTCGTAGGCGAAGCGCTGCGCCTCGCCGAAATCGCGCTTGTAGCAGCTCCAGCAGGTCTCGAGCGGGTCGCGCACGCAGTACACCACGCGCGCGCCGGGCAGCATCCGGCGGATCGCGCCGAGCGTCTGCCAGTTCGCGAGCGTCTTGTCGGTGAAGTGCGACCGCCCGCGGCGCTCCGTCGCGACGCGGCGCAGGTACTCGTCGCCGAGCCGCGCCCAGTCGGACGACGACGCGTCGCCGACCCAGGTCGGGAAGCGCCGGCCGCGCCGCTGCGACTCCTGCTGCAGCACGCGGAACACGTCCTCGCGCTCGCCGCCGGCGGCGACCTGCGGGTGCGCGGCGAGGATCTGCTCGGCGAGCGTCGAGCCCGAGCGCGGCATGCCGACGAGGAACACGACGCCGGCGCCGCGTCGCGGGTCGACCTCGGCATCGGCGGTCGTGTCAGCCGCGGCGAAGGCGGCGAGGATCTCGTCGACGAGCGCGCCGACCGCCGCGGCGTTCCAGCCGATGCGACGGCGCCGCACCGCGTTCGCGTCGCGCAGCACCGCGAACGCGTCGCGATGGCGGCCGGCGGTTTCGAGCAGCGACGCATACACGAAGCCGAGATCGGCGCGCCGCGCTTCGGTCAGGCCCGGGTCCGCGTGCAGGCGCGCGACCGCATTGATCTCGGCGGGCTCCATGCGAAAGCCGCGCAGGCGCGCGAGCGCGATCCAGGCCGACACCGACGCCGCGTCGATGCGCAGCGCCTCGCGCAGCGCGGCTTCGGCGTCGCCGATGCGGCCGAGCGTCTTCAGGCATTCCGCACGCAGCACGCGCGCGTCGGCGTGCGCCGGCACCAGCGCGATCGCGTGCTCGAACGCCGCGCACGCGGCGGCGGCGTCGCCGCTGCGGTCGAGCGCGCGGCCGAGATTCAACCAGGCCGCGGCGAGCCCGGCGTCGAGCCGGACCGCGTCGCGGAACGCCGCGAGCGCGTCGCCGAGCCGGCCGCACGCGGCGAGGCACGCGCCGGCGTCGTTCGCCGCGGCCGCGTCGCGCGGCCGCAGCGCGCGCAGGCGCTGCCAGTGCTCGGCAGCGCGCTCGGGCCGGCCGTCCGCCTGATCGAGCTCGGCGGCCAGGCGCAGCAGCGCGGCGTCGTCGGCACGCTCGCGCAGCGCCGGCGCGATCAGCGCGCGCGCCGCGGCCGTGCCGCGCGCGGACCAGGCCGCGCGCGCGGCGGCGACGAGCGGGTCGCCGCCGCGCGGCGCCGGAACGGGGGTCGCGACCGGACGCGTCATCCGCCGAGTATGCGGCGCGCGCGCCGACGCCGTCCGCCCTTTACGCGTCTTTACCTGCGCGTCGTCTGCGTGCGTCCGCGATGGCTGCGCTCAATCGAAGCCGTCGTGGAAGATCGTGTCGTCCGGCTGCAACCGCGCGGTCAGGTAGACCAGCCGGCCGCCGTCGGCGTCGATGCGCGCGTCGCCGCCGACCACGTAGCGGCCGCCGCCGTCCGGCACGACGTCGAGGAACCAGGTCTCGCCCTGCTGCGTCGAGTAGTCGCGGAAGTTGCGCAGGCCGCCGTCGGTCGCGCCGATCACGGCGAGCATGCCGTTGACGAACGCGACGGAGTTGTCGCTGCCGTACTTCGTGTGCACGCCGGCGATCGCGAGCGCGTCGCCGTCGAACGTCATGCCGTACGGCGTGTCGGCGCGATTGTCGAAGTCGCAATTGCCGGCACCGCTGCCGCAGCCGCCGAACAGCAGCAGGCCGCTGCCGCCGAAGGCCGGCACGAGCTCGCCGCCGCCGTCGAGCTCGAACACGCCGACGCCGGGACGCTGGCTGCGCTCGACGCTGCCGGACACGTAGACGTGATCGCGCACGAATGGCGGCGTGAGCGTGAATTCGCTGTGCCGTACGATCGCAGCCGCGGCGTCGGCCTGGCTGCCGCCGTCGTCGAACGAGATGCACATGTGGCCGTCGTTGCCGAAGCTGGTCGACGGTGCGCCGCTCGAGGAGAGACGGATCACGCACATGTCGGTGTCGAGACCCTGCCAGGTGCGCGTCGCGGCGACGTAGAAGCCGGCCGCGAGCTGCGGGAACGTGAGTTGCGTGCCGGCCGTCGTGATCGCGGCCGCGCGCATCGAGCAATGACCGTCGACGACCGCGCCGGCGGCGCAGACCGCGCTCGGCGCGGCGTAGAACGGGAAGCCGAAGCCTCCGTCGAACGTCAGCGCGCCGCCGGCGCCGATCGCGTACGCGGACAGCCAGAACTGCCGATACGAGCCGCCGTTGTAGTCGTCGCCGAGCACGATCAGCCGGTTCGTGCCGCGGTCGATCGTGAAGCCGACGGCGGGCTTCTTGACGTCGCCGCCGGGATGGTACGTCACCCACTGGCGCCATGCGCCGCCCGCGCTGAACACGAGCATCGTCGGCCGCTCGGCCTGCGAGCCGTCGAGGAGGTATTCGGTCGTCAGCACGTAGATGTAGCCGCCGTAGGCCTGCACGCCGGCGACGCCGAGGAACGAACCGGGCGGCTGCCCGGCCGTGCCCTGCGGGTAGACGACGTACTGGCCGCCGTAGACCGAGTAGGCCGCGTCCGCGTCGGGCCAGACCAGCCGCTCGCCGGTCGCGCTGTAGTGCACGAGGCCGAGCTGGTCGGCCGGCGCCGACGTTCCCGGCCGCGGCAGCAAGCCGGCGACGACGTACGAGCCGTCGTCGAGCTTCGCGATCTTGCGGCCGAGATAATCTGCGTCGGTGCGTCCGGCGAACCGGTCGAAGAAGTAGCCGGAGCCGTTGAACTGCGGATCGAAGGCGTAGGTGTCGGCGAACGGCAGGCCGTCGGTCCACGGCGGCGCG
This sequence comes from Dokdonella sp., assembly GCA_036398645.1. GTDB lineage: Bacteria > Pseudomonadota > Gammaproteobacteria > Xanthomonadales > Rhodanobacteraceae > Dokdonella_A. The sequence goes on from DASWOS010000316.1 coordinate 3,286, forward strand.
GCCGGCACGCCGGCGGATGCCGCCGCGGCGGCGTTCGAGGCGGCCGCGAGGCCGAGTCCGATCAGTGCGGCCACGCCCGCCGCGAGAATCGCGCCGCTGACGGCGCGCAGCATGCCTGTACTCCCGAGGTTCGTCATGTCGATCTCCTTGCGCCGCCGGCGGCGAAGCTGCCGCGCGGTCGCAACGGGATACGGGGAGCCGATGCCGCGGCGGACATTCGGTCCGTCGCGCGGCACGTGGATCGGCGGCGGCGCCGGCGGCGAAAGCGGCGCGGACGCGCGCGTGCGGATCAGAGATCGAGCGACGCGCGCTCGAGCGCGCCGACGCCGCGCGGACGCGTGTCGAAGCGCCGCGACGGCGGCAGCGCCGCGCCGTCGGCGAGACCGGCATGCAGCCGGTCCAGCGCCGCGTAGCCGTACGGCAGCAGCGGAACGTGCCGCTCGCCGAAGCCGGGCAGCGCGAGGAACGCATCGAAGTGCTGCGCATGCGGCACGCGCCAGTAGACCGGCGCGCGTCCGGCCGCCGCGAGCGCGGCGACGTACGCCGCGCTCGCGAACGCGATCGGCAGCAGGCCGTCGTCCTCGCCGTGCACGACGAGGACCGGCAGGTCCGCGCGCGGCATCGCCGCGGCGGTCGCCGCGACCGCCGCGCGCAGCGCGCGCGCGTCGGCGTCGTCGCCGCTCCACAGCGCACGCAGGCCGTCGAGCCCGACCTGCGCCGGGTCGTCCGACGCGTCGATGCCGCCGAGCAGGCCGACGCCGGCGCCGGGCGGAATGCCGCTCGCATCGGCCCACCACGCCGCGCGCGTCGCCGCGTCCGCGGCGACCTCGCGGCCGTGCGCGTCGACCGCGGCGAAGCGGAAGCCGCACGGCATCGCGCCGGGCGGACGGCGCAGGAACGCCGACGCATAGGTCGCGCCGAGCGCGCGCCACAGATCGAACGCGGTCGTGCTCGCCGCGGCGCCGAGCGCACGCTCGTCCCAGCCGCCGGCGCGCAGGCGCTCGAGCGCGCTCGCCGCCTGCGCGGCGGGATCGGCGCCGGCGAGGCGTCCGCGCTCGCGCAGCCGCGCACAGCGCGCGCGTGCGGCCGCCTGCAACGCCGGCGCGCGCGCGAACGGCGTCGCGTCGAAGCGCGCGTCGAGCAGCGCGCACGGCAGGAACAGCGCGGCCTCGGTCGCGTAGTCGTAGAGCGCACGGCCGCGGCCGTCGACGTACACGTTCGGCGCGAGCGCGACGACACCGGCGAGCCGGCGCGCATCGTCGAGCCCGGCCGCCTGCAGCACCGCGCCGCCGCCGTTCGACAGACCGACCGCGATCACGCGCGTGTTCGCCGCGGTGAACGGCGCCTGCGCCGGAAACGCGCGATCGAGCATCGCGAGGCCGAAGTCGGCCGCTTCGAGCACGTGGCGGCCCCAGTCGGCTTGCGGATTCGCGCCGGAATGCGCGTGCTTGACCGCGACGCCGTGCGCGGCGGCGGCGGCGGCCGACGGCTCGAACTCGAGCGGCGCGGCGCCGCCTGCGGCACGCGTGCCGTCGAGCGCGACGCCGGTGCGCGTGTCGAGATCGTAGTAGCCGGCGCCGGTGCCCTTGTCCGTGTACGCGACCGCACAGCCGCGCGGCAGGCCCCAGGCACCGGCGAGCGCGAGCGCGCCGTAGACGCCGCGCGAGCCGGAGGACGGCGCGACGAGCAGGCAGCGTGCGCGCACGTCGAACGTATCGGGCACCTGTACGAGCAGGCGATGCGCGACACGCGCGTCGCGCGTCGCGAACGCCTGGTACTCGCGGCCGGGAACGGCCGGCGCGCCGCCGTAGAGCGTACCGTAGCCGCCGAGCGGGCCGAGGTCGGCGATGCCGTGCCAGCTCGCATGGATCGCTCGGCGGCGCAGCTCCGCCGGCGTCGGCGCGGCCGGATCGGCGAATGCCGGCGGCGGTCCGCGCAGGCCGTCGAGGCCGAGGCCGGCGCTCAGCAGGTCGTCGCCGCCACGGTGCGCGGTTTCGCGGACGTCACTGGCGAGCGGAACGATCGGCATCGGATTCTCCGGAACAATCGCGGCCGCGGCGCGCGCGCCGGTACGGGGACGATCGGCGCCGTCGCAGCGGCTCAGTCCCGCGCGGCGCGCGCGACCCGCATCGTACGAAGTACGTCGCGTGACGGCCACCGCAGCCGCCGGGCCGCGCGAACGGACGACGTCGACGCGCCAATGGCGGCGCGCGCGACGATTGCGGATGAGCGCGGGCGTGACACCGTGCGCGACGGCGCGCACGTACGTGGCCACGACGCGTCGACGGTCACGTGCGGACGCGGGACGAGCACGGTGCGCGGCGGCGCGCGCGCCGGCGCGCCTAGGCCGCCGTCGGCAGGCAGCCGCGGCGCGCCGATCCGCCGCGGCACGCGTGCTCTTCACACGGCGCCTGCCGGCCCGGCATGATCGTGCGAGCCCGGCCGCCGCACCGAAGCCGCGCGCGGGCGACCTTCCCGATTTTCATCGAGGCCGCCGATGAACCGACCGACGAAGCGACGCGAAGCGAAGAACTCCGCGCCGTCGATCTCGCGCACGCTCGACGGCATGGGCGTGACCGCGAACGAGGAGCTCGTCTATCGCACGCTGCTGCGCCGCGAGGGCCTCGCCGCCGCCGAGCTCGCGGCGAAGCTCGGCGCGACGACGCGCGCGATCGCCGCGCTGCTGCGCGCGCTCGAAAGCAAGGGCATGGTCGCGCGCTCGCCCGATCGCGTGCCGCGCTACTTCGCGCTGCCGCCGGACATCGCGATCGAGGCGCTGATCGCGAGCAGCCAGCGCGCCGAGGAATTCCGTCAGCGCCAGGCGCGCGCCGCGGTCGCCGAGCTCAGCGGCGTGACCCGCGCGCGCGGCCGCGGGCAGGGCGCCGACGGACGCCTCGTCGAGATCCTGAGCGCCGAGGCGACCGCGCAGATGTTCGCGCAGATGCATCACACCGCGCAGACCGAGCTGCTCAGCCTGACGCGGCGGCCGATGCTGATCTCGGACATCCACAAGCCGGACTACGTGCTGTTCGGCTGCCTCGAGCGCGGCGTGCGCTGCCGCGCGCTGATCGACAGCGACCTGTTGAACATGCCGGGCTGGCTCGAGCACATGCGCGACAACACCGCGCGCGGCGAGCAGTGCCGCATCGCCGCGTCGCTGCCGTTCAAGCTCGTCGTCGCCGACCGCCGCATCGCGATCATCCCGCTCGACCTCGCCCGGCCGGACGGCCCGGTGCTGCTCGTGCGCCCGTCGTCGCTGCTCGATGCGCTGTGCGAGGTGTTCGAGCTGCTCTGGCGCACGGCGACGCCGTTCCCGGCCGGCGACGACGCCGCACAGGCGAGCGGCCGCCCGGCGAACGCCTCGTTGCTGTCGCTGCTCGCCTCCGGCCTGAACGACAAGTCCATCGAGCTCGAGCTCGGCATCTCGCACCGCACGCTCGCGCGGCGGATCAGCGAGCTGATGAAGGAGCTCGGCGCGGCGACGCGCTGTCAGCTCGGCTGGCTCGCCGCACAGCGCGCGGCCAACGTCGCGGCACAGCGGCACTGAGCCCGCTCCCGCATCGGGGCAATTTTGTGCCAATGGCACAAAATTGTCCGATCGCGGGCTTGTTCGTGCGCGGCCCGCCTGCTTACGCTTCGACGGCTCCCGGCGCGCAGCGGCCGCTCGGCCCGAACGTACGACGCCGCGCCGGCGGCGACGCCGAAGCGGGCGCCGAACGCGTCCGCGCGCACCCGAACGAGCTCGCTCGGAGCGCCGCGACATTCCGACGCATGCGCTCCGCGCCGGGCTGCCGACGGCGATGGACCTGTCGGCGCCCGCCGACGTCCGCCGGCGCTGCCGGCCCCTTCAGGACGAAGGCTCACGCGCGACGGCGCAGCGACGGGCGAGCGGACGGCTGCTCCGCGTCGCGCCCGGCGCACCGATCGATTTCGACGATTATTTTTTCGAGGATGAGCAGATGAAACAGGGGTCGATGCCGCGGCGCGCGAAGCGCGGACCGCACGGGACGCAACCGGTCGGTAGCGGCGCCGCGCGCCGCGTGCGCGGCGCGGCGATGCTCGCGGCCGCGATGCTCGCTGCGACGGCGACCGCGAACGCGGCCGTGCAGGGGCCGCAGGGCACGCTGCAGTTCTACGCCGACGAAGCCGCGTTCGACGCGGCGCTCGGCATTCCGCTCGAGCTCACGACCGAGACGTTCGACGGCGGCGCGCCGGTCGGACCGTTCCCGACGAACTGCGGCGACCCGATGAGCAGCGCGTCCGACGACGCCTGCTTCACGCCCGGCGAGCTCGTGCCCGGCTTCTCGATCAGCGCGACGTCCGGCACGGCGACGGACCTCAGCATCTTCCCGACCGGCTTCATCGGCCCCGGCCAGACCGGCCGCGCGGTCGGCGCCGCGACGTTCACCGACAAGACGATCGTCTCGTTCGATCCGCCCGCGACGGCGACCGCGGCCAAGGTCTACGGCGGCACGTCGATCAGCGCGGTCGACGTCGAGGTCTTCGACACCGATGGCAACTCGCTCGGCACGACGGTCGTCCCGGCCGGCGCGACGCGCGACGCGGCGCAGTTCATCGGCGTCACCAGTCCGACGCCGATCGGCAAGGTCACGTTCGACGCGGAAGTCGCCGGCACCGGCGAGCTGATCGAGGAGCTGCAGTTCCGCCCGGCCGGCCTCACGCCGCCCGGGCTCGCGCTCGCGTTCTCGCCGAGCGGCGTCGCCGCCGGCGAGACCAGCACGCTGACGATCACGCTCGGCAATCAGGGCCAAGCGGGCCCGGCCACGCTGACCGCGGCACTCGCCGACGAGCTCCCGGACGGCCTCGTCGTCGCGGCCACGCCGAACGCGTCGACCGATTGCGCGGACGCCGACGTCACCGCGACGGCCGGCGGCACCCTCGTCACGCTCGGCGCCGGCGCGCAGATCCCGGCCGCGGGCCTCTGCAGCGTGACCGTCTCGGTCACCGCCGCGGTCGCCGGCCTCTACACGGACACGCTCGCGGCCGGCGCGCTCGAGACCGATCTCGGCAGCAATCGCGACGCCGCGACCGCGTCGCTGAAGGTCATCTCGGGCCAGTCCGGCACGTTCCCGCCGGCCGAGAACTTCGACGAGGTGTTCGCGCCGAACCTGCCGGACGGGTGGATCGCCTCGACGACGACCGGCACCGACGACTGGACGACGACGACGGACTTCGCGGACACCGCGCCGAACGCCGCGTACGCCGGCGACGCGAACACGATCGCCGACTACACGCTCGACTCGCCGGCGTTCACGCCGGTGGCCGGCCAGACGGTCGCGTTCCGGCACCGCTTCAATTTCGAGCGGCGCTTCGACGGCGCCGTGCTCGAGATCTCGATCGACGGCGGCGAGTTCGAGGACATCGTCGCCGCCGGCGGCCACTTCGTGACCGGCGGCTACGGCAGCGTCGCGCTCTACGACACGACCGGCAATCCGATCGGCGGACGTGCGGCCTGGACCGGCGACAGCGCGGGCTTCGTGACCACGATCGCGGCGCTGCCGGCCGCCGCGGCAGGCCATCCGACGCGGCTGCGTTTCCGCACCGCGGACGACGCGAGCAACGTCGGCTTCCCGACGGAAGGCACGCTCGCCGGCTGGTGGATCGACTCGATCGTGCTCGGCGTCGGCACGCAGCCGCCGGCCGCATCCGTGTCGCCGGCGACGCTCGCGTTCGCGGTCGACACCGGCGCGAGCGCGACCGAGACGCTGACGCTCGCGAACGCGACCGGCAGCGATCCGCTGACGTTCTCGGTCGAGCCGCGCAGCCCGTCCGCCGCGCATCCGACGCTGGTGCCGTACGCGCGCGCGGCGAAGAAGATGCTCGCGGACGCGGACAAGCCGCTGACGCCGCGCCCGCTGACGACGCTCGCGGCGCACGGCGCCGGCATCTCGCGCCCCGCGGCTTCGACGCCGTGGGCGCCGCAGGGCTCGCTGGTCTATCAGCTCGACGACGGCTCGGCCGAGACCGCGCTCGGCGCCGGCACCGGCAGCGTCTATCCGCCGGCGCCGTTCACCGAGAGCGCGGCGGTCTACATCAACCGCTTCAGCGCGAGCGACGCGCTGACGATCCACTCGATCTCGGTGTTCTGGCCCGAGATCGACATGGCCGGCGGCGACCTGGCCGGCCTGCAGGCGAACCTCGTCGTCTATTACGACGCCGACGCCGACGGCGATCCGAGCAACGCGGTGCGCGTCGGCACCGACAAGCTCGTGCCGATCTCGACGACCGGCGACTTCCAGACCTACGCGACCGACTTCGAGATCCCGGCCGCGGGCGACGTCTACATCGGCTTCGTCGACCAGTGGTCGCTCGCCGGCGGCTTCACGCCGCGCCTGTATCCGGCCGCGCTGGACACGACGCAGCCGCTCGAGATGTCGTACCTGTCCTCGGCCGACACGCCGCCGGTCGACATCGACCATCTCGGCAACAACGCGCACAACGGCACGATCGGAGAGATCGAGCAGGGCGCGCTCGACGGCAACTGGATGGTCCGCGCGGCCGTCACCGGCGGCGGCAACGGCGGTCCGTGCTCGGGTCCGCTGGTCGACTGGCTGTCGGCGACTCCGGTCGGCGGCACCGTCGAGGGTGGCTCGAGCGTGAGCCTCGCCGTGACCGTCGACGCGGCCGCCGGCGGCCTCACGCCCGGCGTCTACTCGGCCGATCTCTGCCTCGTGACGAACGATCCGGCGCGGCCGATCCTCGCGGTGCCGGTCGACGTCACGGTCGGCGCGCCGCCGCCGACGCCGTGCAGCGGCGGTGCGGACGAGCTCTTCTGCGACGGCTTCGACGGCGTGCAGAGCAGCCCCTCGATCGTGTCCGGCACGATCGACCAGCCGGTCGCGCCGACCGCCGACGGCAGCGCGTTCAACTTCGTGACCGGCGACTACCACCCGTACGACCCGTCGCTGACGGACGACGACGCGAACTTCTACGACCCGGGCGACGGCACGCTGGCCGGATATTGGTACGGCGACTTCGTGCCGGACCCGCAGGACGTCGGTGCCGTCGCCGATGCGTCCGGCGAGATCGCGGTGCTGCATTCCGGCGACAGCATCGGCCCGGCCTCGCCGCTGCACGACTCGGCGGTGATGGTCGAGTGGCTCGCCGGCACCGACGGCTACGTCGGCATCGCGTTCTGGAACGAGAACACCGGCAGCGTGAACTACGGCTACCTGCACCTGACCACGACCGGTCCGACCGGGTACCCGGCGCAGCTGCTCGACTGGGCCTACGATTCGAGCGGCGCGTCGATCACGATTCCGTGACCTGAGCACGCGGGTCCCACCTCCTTCAGCCCCGGCCGAGCGCCGGGGTTTTTTTTGAGGGCACGCTGATTCCGCTGGCTGCGCTCGCGCGTCGTTCGACTCGATCTTTTCGAAGGGCTCGGCCGGCTCCGCATCATCGACGGCTCGGCGCGGGATTGCCCGGCGTCGATCCGCGCATGCTCGCCTTCGCGGCGCCCCCGCGTGGACGGCGCGGTCGCGGGTTCGAGCCCGCCGCGATGGCGAACGGCTTCGAGGGAGGCGCCTCGTGCGTCCTCGACGACGAGCGATCCGCCGCGCGATTCAGGCGCGATCGGGTTGCGCCGCGCGCGCGGCGAGCCAGCCGCCGAGGTAGTGCCAGGCGAGGATCGCGGCGCCGGTCAGGAACGGCAGCAGCGCGAGCTCGCGGCCGGTGACGCCGTGCCAGAGCGCGATCTCGTCGAAGCCGTAGAACTCGGCGAGCATCCACCAGGCGTTCGCCGCGATCCAGAACACGACGGCGAGATTGTGCGCGAGGTCGGTGCGCACGCGGCGCGCGCGCCAGGTGATGTAGATCGCCGCGCCGAGCGTCGGCACGATCATGACGACGCCGAGCGTGCGCCACAGCAGGCACCAGCTGATGTCCTTCGCGAGCCAGAACACGATGTGCAGGTTCTCGAGCCGGCGCTGCGCGAGCGGAACGGAGTACATCGGCGTGTTCATCGCGGCTCCTCGGCGGCACGGCGGGTTCCGCGCAGCATAGTCGACGCAATCGCGGACGCGGGTTCGTCGCTCGCGCACGCGCATCGCGACGGCACCGGCGCGCCCGGCATCGAAGATCGGCGACGATCTTCGCCGCCCGGAGGTCCGTCGACGTGGCGACGGATGGCGGCACGGCGCGAGCGGTCGCGTCGATCGTGCCGGCGCGTCGAGGCGCGCGCGTCGGGTCGCCGCGCGTCAGCCGGCCGGGACCCGCTCGCGAAGCGCGGCCGTGTCGATCGCGGCCGGCGCGTGCGGCGCGGCGGGTTCGAAGCGGTGCAGGTCGATCTCGGTGACCGGGATCGGGCGGTAGCGCTCGTCGAACGCGACGTCGCCGAGGCGCCAGCCGGCCGGCGTCCACAGCGCGCCCCAGAAGCGGCGGAATGCGCCCCACTGCATCGCGATCAGGCCGCGCTCGTTGTCGGCGTCGACGATCGGATCGCCGACGCCGGTCGGCCGCGGCGGCTCGCCGTACAGCGCGGTGCCGAACACGACGTCCCAGATCGACAGCACCTGGCCGTAGTTGCAGTCGTGCAGGCGCGGACGGTCCGGGTCGACGATCATGTGGTGCAGGCGGTGGAACTTCGGATCGACGAGGACCTTCTCGAGCACGCGGCCGAAGCCGAAGCGCACGTTCGCATGCGAGAAGTTCTGCACGAGCTCGCCGATGAACATCAGCAGCGCGAACTGGTCCGGATCGACGCCGATCGCGAGGCCGACCGTGGCGAGCACGATCGACTGCAGGAAGCCGTCGACGTAGCTGCCGCGGTCGTTCGTCCAGCAGCTCATCTGGCGCTGGCTGTGATGCATGCTGTGCAGCGCCCACCACCACGGCACCGCGTGCTGGGTGCGGTGCATCCAGTAGTAGACGAAGTCGTAGACGAGGTAATAGACGAGGAACAGCACGAGCGGATGGTGCTGGAACCACGGCACCCAGGCGGCGAGGCCGCTCGGCGCGTCGGCGCCGACCTCCGCCGCGCCGCCGCCGAGCGCGTTCGCGAGCGGCGTCAGCACGAGGTACGCGAACAGCGGGTTCAGCCCGAACAGCATGACCAGCGTGTACGTGCGATCGATGCGTGCGTAGCGCCGGTCGCTCCAGCGTTCGGCCGGCGCGAGGTCCTCGAGCGGACGGAACAGCAGACCGATGATCGCGACCTGCGCGCCCGCGATCAGCAACGCCTCGGCGATCTCGCGCGGATCGCCGGCGAGGCCGTTCAGATGAACGAGGGTCAGGAATGGCGTGACGGCATGCGCGTTCAGCCAGTCGACCGCGTGCTGCCAGAGCTCGACCATGCCTCAATTGTAGCGCCGGACGCCGCCGGCGCCGGAAAAGAGCACGGCGGGCGATCTCGCCCGCCGTGCGCGTTCACTCAGCGCATCGCGACGTTGTCGCTGCAGCTCACGTCGTCGACGTTGACCTGGACGATGTCGGTCGTGTGCTTGCCCTCGGCCGTGTCGAAGTAATGACGATCGACCGCGACCGTACGGCTCGCGCCGCGCGGGACCGAGTAGCTGAGCAGCTTCGTGTCCGAACGGCTCGCGCCGTCCTCGGTCTTCCACGACGCGTGATAGCGGATCACGCCGTCGCAGCCTTCGCTCGCGCAGCGCTCGCCGCCGACGCCGAACGCGATGCGGAACTCGTCCTTGCCGAGGCGCATGACGACCGGATCGTGGGTGACCGCCGCCGCGCACGTCGCGGGTTCGGCAGCCTGAGCGGCGGCCGACGCGAAGCCGAACACGGCGAGCGCCGCGGTGAGACCAAGCAGGTGCATCTTCATGGGTAAAGCTCCGAGCAGTTGAGAAAGTGGGGGGCCGGATCGCGGATGCCGAATTTGTGCGATGCAGCAACTGATGGACTTTATGGACCCATTCGCGCGTAAATTCAATAAGCTGTGAATAGCAGATCGATGCGGCAGTGCGACGCAGCCGACGAAGCGGACTCGACCGCAGCGGCGGCCGGACTCCGGGCGCCGGACGGCCGTCGTTCGCGGCACTGCGCTTCCGCGCCCGAGACGCCAAGCGCGCACGGTGCGGCGCGGCCGCGAATCGTCGTCGCGTGACGCGATCGCGGCGCGCCGTCCGCGCAGCGCGCCGCGTCGTTCGACGGCCGTTGGCGGAGCCCGCGCCGCTCGCTCGCGTCGTCCGCGCGCCGCGGCCGCGCCGGCACCGCGGGCGCGGCGCCGGCCGCGTGCGGCTATGCGTCGAGCGGACCGAGAAAGTCGCTCTTGCCGAGTGCGACGCCGCCGTGGCGCAGGATCGCGTAGGCCGCCGTCGCATGGAAATAGAAGTTCGGCTGCGCGAACGCGAACAGGTACGGCTGCCCCTTCAGCACGACCTCGCGGCCGCGCAGCGGCAGCACGATGTCGCGGTTCGCGCTGTCGTCGAACTGCGCCGGCGTCAGCGTGCCCAGGTAATCGAGCGTACGGCCGATGCGCGCGTCGAGCTGCTCGAACGTCGTCTCGGCATCGTCGAACGCGGGCCGCTCCGCGTTCGCGAGCCGCGCGCTCGCGTTCTTCGCGTGGTCGGTCGCGATCTGCACCTGGCGCACGAGCGGCAGCATGTCCGGGTACAGCCGCGCGCCGAGGAACGCGGACGCGTCGATCTTCCGCTCCTGCGCGTGCGCGGCGCCCTTGCGCAGAATACCGGCGAGGTTCGTCAAACCGCGCGCGAACACCGGCACCGACGCGTCGTACATCGAAAGGCTCATCGAACGCTCCATCAGAAGGGGTATCGGATCGCGACGAACGCGCGACGCCCGGCCTGCAGCGGCTGCGGCTACGACGAAGTCGAGGCCCGCGGGCGCAATTCAAGCGCCGCAGCGACTTTCGGCACATCGGCGCGGCGCGCGCGCGGACTTAAGCTTCGCGAATTCACCGCGCCCAGGGGTCCGACATGCCGAATCACCGCATCGCCTTCGCGCTCGCCGCGATGCTCGCGCTCGGCGCCGCCGCCGCGTCGGCCGCCGACGACGCCGCGCCGAAGCCCGACAAGCCGGCCGCCGAGGATCCGGCGAAGCTCGCGCCGTTCCCGGCCGATCGCACGATCCGCGCGACGACGACCGTCGACGGCCGCAAGCTCGATTATCAGGCGAAGGTCGGCTCGCTGCCGGTCCGCGACGAGAACGGCAAGACGATCGCCGACGTGATGTACATCGCGTACACGGTGCCCGGCAAGGACCGCCCGGTCACGTTCGCGCTGAACGGCGGTCCCGGCGCGTCGTCGGTGTATCTGAACCTCGGCGCGATCGGGCCGAAGCGCGTGCAGTTCGGCGCCGCGGGCGACAGCCCGTCGGATCGTCCGCTCGCGCGCGACAACCCGGGCACCTGGCTCGACTTCACCGACCTCGTCTTCATCGATCCGGTCGGCACCGGCTTCAGTCGCGCGCGCGTGCCTCCGAACGAGGCGAAGACGAAGTTCTACTCGACGCAGGCCGACATCGAATACCTGTCGAAGATCGTCTACGACTGGCTCGTCGCGAACGACCGCCTGATGTCGCGCAAGTATCTCGTCGGCGAGAGCTACGGCGGATTCCGCGGACCGCGCATCACGCATTTCCTGCAGACGCGGCTCGGCGTCGCGATGAACGGCCTCGTGCTGGTGTCGCCGGCGCTCGACCCGGCGACGAACGACCACGGCGACCTGTCGCCGCTGCCGTGGATGCTGACGCTGCCGAGCATCGCCGCGGCGAACCTCGAGCGTCAGCACCGGCTGACCGACGCGGCGATGGCCGACGTCGTCGCGTACACGCGCAGCGACTACGTCGTCGACCTGCTCAGGGGCCGCTCGGACCCGCAGGCGGTCGAACGCATCGTGCAGCGCGTGACGCAGCTCAGCGGCCTCGAGCCGGAGTTCGTGCGCCGCTCCGGCGGGCGTCTGGAGACGCAGGCGTTCCTGCGCGAGGTGTTCCGCGCCGAAGGCAAGCTCGGCAGCCGCTACGACTCGAACGTGACTGCATGGGATCCGTTCCCGTTCGCGCCGGAGCAGCGCACGAGCGATCCGATCCTCGACGGCATCATCGCGCCGACGACGACCGCGATCGTCGACTTCATCACGCGCGAGGCGGGCTGGAAGTACGACGGCCGCTACAACGCGCTGAGCTACGAGGTGAACCGGCTCTGGCAGGACGGCGACGAGGGCAACCGAGGATCGGTCGAGGAGCTGCGCAAATCCGTCGCGATCGATCCGAAGCTGCAGGTGCTGATCGCGCACGGCTGGGGCGATCTGTCCTGCCCGTTCATGGCGTCGGTGCTGATCGTCGACCAGATGCCGATCATGGGCGATCCGAACCGCGTGCAGGTGCGCGAGTATCCCGGCGGCCACATGTTCTACAGCCGGCCGGAAAGCCAGGCTGCGCTGCGCCGCGACGTCGAGAAGATCTACGCCGCGCGCTGATGCGTCGCGCGACGACGGCGCGGCGCGAGCCGGCACGGCGCAATCCGTGCCGCGCAGCTCGACCGCATCGAATCGGTCCGCGCGGACGCGCTCGACGGCGTCGCGGCCGTGGTCGCGGAACGCGAGGACCGCGGTCCGCGAGCGCGGCGCGTCAGCGGCCGCACCGGCCCGGTGCGGCGCCCGCGGTTGCGATCGCATGACCGGCCGGGTAGCCTGCGCGGCTGCATTCCGTTTTTTCCGCGCGGATTCCGCTCCGCGACCGCCGCCGTCCATGCCCAAGCCGTTCCTCAGCGCCGCCGCGCTCGCCCTGTTCGTCTCCCCGCTCGCGTCGCTCGCCTGCAGCGGACAGCTGCACATCGAGCTCGAACAGGCCGGCGTCTACGCGCTCGACCATGCCGCGATCGTCGCCGCGCAGCCGAGCCTCGCCGACTGCGCCGCGGCCGATCTCGTCATGACCCAGGGCGGCGACGAGGTGCCGATCCGCGTCGTCGCACGCGGCGAGCGCTTCGCCGACGGCGACCGCGTCGAATGGATCGGCGAGCCGCTGCACGGACCGGAGAGCTGGTACGACGCCTACAGCGTCGACAACGTCTATCTGCTCGGCGCCGCGCCGGGCGCGCACGCGCGCATGCGCGATGCCGACGCGGACGGCGACGGCCGCGCGCTGCTGCAGCGGCGGCTGCATCTGGAACAGGAAAACCAGATGATCCGGCTCGATCAACTTCAGCAGAAGCCGGGCGAGGAGGTCGACGTCTGGCAGTGGGCGAAGCTGACGCAGATCGATCCGAAGCCGTTCGAGACGACGTTCGACCTGCCCGATCTCGATGCGCGCGGCGGCCGTGCCGCGACGAAGCTGACGCTCGACTTCCGCGGCCTGTCCGAGTTCGAGGCGCCGCCGAAGCACGCGAAGGAACCGAAGCCGGACGATCACGTCGTCGAAGTCTCGGTCAACGGCCATGCGCTGGCGACGCTGCGCTGGAACGGCCGCGACGAGATCCGCCGCGATCTCGCCGTGCCGACCGCCGTGTTGAAGCCGCACGGCAACGCGCTGGCGCTCGGTGTGCCGAAGCGCACGCTGCCGTGGGACGGCGCAGTCGATCTCGTCGACGTGGTCATGTTCAACTGGATCGAGGCGAGCTATCCGATCGCCGGCGACCTCGACGCCGGCGCGGCGTCGCTGCGCGTCGCTGACGGCGGCGCGCAGCCGCTGCAGCTCGATCGGCGCGGCGACGCGGCGCCGGTGCTGTACGGCGCCGACGGCGTGCGCCGCCCGGGCCGCGCGCTCGGCGGCGGCCGCTACGCGTTCGCCGCGGCGGCGCCCGGCGTCGAGCTGTTCCCGGTGCTCGACGGCCGCCTCGCGCGCCCGGTCGCCGTGCGTGCGGTCGCCGAAATCGGCGACTGGCGCCATCCGGAGCACGGCTACGACTACCTCATCGTCAGCCACTCGCGTCTGATCGATGCGATCCGGCCGCTCGCCGAATTCCACGAGAAGCGCGGGCTCAAGGTCGCGGTGCTCGACGTCGACGCGGTCTACGACCAGTTCAACCACGGCATCGCGCATCCGCGCGCGATCCGCAACCTCGTCGACGTCGCCTATCACTCGTGGCCGGCGCCGCGGCCGCGCTTCCTGCTGCTCGTCGGCGACGCGAGCTACGACATCCGCCACGAGACGTACGACGACCGGAACTACGCGAAGTGGACCAATCAGGAGCTCTTGTTCCCGAACCACTTCGGCTCGATCGCCGGCACGCCGTACAAGAACCCGCCGAAGAAGCTCGCCGACCGCAATCTGATCCCGACCTGGCAGTACCCGTCGTCGGAGGGCCAGTCGGCGAGCGACAACGCGTTCGTGACCGTCGACGGCGACGACTGGCATCCGGCCGTCGCGGTCGGGCGTTTTCCGGTCGTCGAGCCGGCCGAGGTCGAGGCGATCGTGGCGAAGACGATCGACTACATGAGCAAACCGCAGCTCGGCGCCTGGCGGCGCGACGTGATGTTCATCACCGACGAGATCGACGCGTTCAAGCAGGCGTCCGACGAGATCGCCGGCGACCTCGGCAAGGGCGGCTTCGTCGCCGACAAGGTCTATGCGAGCCCGAAGGAATCGGAGAACTCCGCGCACCAGCGCGCGATCCACGACGGCATCGACGAGGGCCGCCTGCTCGTGCACTTCATCGGCCACGGCGGCCGCTACATCTGGCGCACCGGCCCGCCGGACCTGCACAAGAACAACGACCTGTTCACGCTCGACGACGTCTCCTCGCTGAACAACGGCGGACGCCTGCCGATGGTGCTGTCGATGACCTGCTACTCGGCGCCGTTCGACAACCCGACCGAGGACTCGATCGGCGAGCGCTTCCTGCGCGAGCCGGGCAAGGGCGCGATCGCGGTGTTCGCCGCGTCGTGGCGCAACTCGCCGTCGCCGACGTTCAGCAAGAGCGTCATCGCCGAGCTGCTCGAGCCCGGCGCGACGATCGGCGAGGCGATCATGCGCGCGAAGAAGACGACGCGCAGCCGCACGCTGGTCGAGATGTACAACCTGCTCGGCGATCCGGCCGTCGTGCTCGAGCGGCCGCGCGACGCGGCACGCGTCGTCGCCGACGCGGACCCGTGGAACGACGGCGTGCTCGTCGACCTCGGCGCGCCGCGGTTCGACGGCGCTGTGCGCGTCGACTGGCTCGACGCCCACGGCGCGCGCGTCGGCGCGGCGGACTTCCGCAGCGTCGAGCCGCGCTTCCGCCTCGAGGTGCCGGCCGCGGCGCGCGGCAAGGCGACCGAGGTGCGCGTCTACGCGGCGTCGCCGACGAGCGGGCGCGATGCGGTCGGCGGCCTCGATCTCGCCGCGGCCAAGCCGAAGCCGGCGAAGCCGTGGCGCGTCGCGCTCGCCGAGTGGTGGCGTGAGTTCACGCGTCCGCCGTACCGCGCGCCGGTGCGGCACGCGGACACGATCGCGATGTTCGACTTCGACGATCCGGACGCAGCGAAGACCGCGGCGGCGGCCACGTCGGCCACGGCCGCGTCGACCGCGGCGGTACCGGCGAGCGGCCGCGCCGCCGCCGGCGGCGCCGGCTCGCGCTGAACGGCGCGACCCGCCGGTCCGCGTCCGCCGCACTGCCGCGCGACGCGCGCCGACCGGGCGGCTAGTCGCGTCCGCGCTGGCTCGCGACGACGCAGCCGAGGATCAGCGCGCCGGCGATCAGCATCGTCGGCGTCGGCGTCTCGCCGAGCAGCAGCCAGCCCCAGGCGAGGCCGAACAGCGGGATCAGGTACGTGCAGGTCGTGGCGCGCTGCGCGCCGACCTCGCGGATCAGGCGGAAGAACAGCGCGTACGCGATGCCGGTGCAGAGCACGCCGAGCGCCGCGGCGCTGAGCCACGCAGGCAGCGGCGGCGCGACGCGCGGCCAAGCGCATGCGGCGAACGGCGCGAGCAGCAGCGCGGCGCAACCGAGCGTGCCGGCGACCGCCGCGAGCGGCGGCACGTCGGCGAGCCAGCGTTTCGTGAAGTTCGCGGCGAAGCCGTAGGACAGCGAGGCGAGCGCGCCGGCGAATGCCGCCGCGCCGACGTGAGCACCGGCGGTCCTGCCGCTCGCGAGCACGACGACGCCGACGAAGCCGCCGGCGATCGCGGTCGCACGGCGCGCGCCGATGCGCTCGCCGTAGACGAGCGCCGCGACGAGCGCGGTGAACGGCACGGTCAGGCTGTTCGCGATCGCGCCGACGCCGGCCGGCGCACGCTCCGCGCCCCAGGCGAACAGCGAGAACGGCAGCGCCGAGTTCAGCGCACCGACGAGCGCGAGGCGCCGCCAGTGCGCGGCGGTCAGCGCCGTGCGCGCGCGCCACAGGAACGGCAGCAGGATCAGTGCGCCGAGCACGAGGCGCACCTCGACCAGCGCGAACGGACCGAAGTCCGCGGCGGCGACGCGCATGAACAGGAACGAGCCGCCCCAGATCGCACCGAGCGCGAGCAGCGCGAGCGGAGTCGCGCCGCGCGGCGCGGCGGCCGAGGGCGGACGTGCGGGAACGGGCGCGGCCATCGGAAGCTCGGTCCGGCGAAGATGCGCGATTATCCGCCGGCGGCTGCCGCGATCGTTTCGCGCCGCCGCGAAGCGACGCGGCGCGCGGCGCGTTAGGCTGCGCGCGTGTTCGCGCCGGTCAGCCCGCATCGTCTCGCCGAATTTGGCCGTCTGCTCGGCGAGCCAGCGCGCGCGGCGATGCTGCTCGCTCTGATCGACGGCAGCGCGCGCCCGGCCGGCGAGCTCGCGCGGCTGGCCGGTATCGGCGCGGCCGGCGCGAGCGCGCATCTGCGCCGGCTCGTCGCGGCCGGCCTGCTCGCGGTCGACGCGCGCGGACGGCACCGCTACTTCCGGCTCGCCGACGAGGACGTCGCGCGGCTCGTCGAGACGCTCGCGACGGCGCCGCCGCGCGCGCCGCGGCCGCTGCCGTCGACGGATGCGGCGCTCGCACGCGCGCGAACCTGCTACCGGCACCTCGCCGGGCGCCTCGGCGTCGCGCTGTTCGACCGGCTCGGCGCGGTCGACGGGCTCGTCGTCGCCGGCGCCGGCGTCCGGCTCGGCGCGAACGGCGTCGCGCTGCTCGTCGACGCGGGGCTCGTCGAGCCCGGCGAGGACGCGTTCGCGACGCTGCCGGGGCGGAGCTGCCTCGACTGGACCGAGCGGCGCCCGCACCTGTCCGGCGCGCTCGGCACGCGCCTGCTCGCGCGCCTGATCGAGCGCGGCTGGCTGCGGCCGTGCCGCGACACGCGCGCGCTGCGCGTCGGCGCGCACGCGCGCGACGGCTGGCGCGCGCTCGGCATCGACGATCTCGACTGACGCGGCTCAGCGTCCGCAGCGCAGATGGAAATCCCAGCGCACCTCGCGCGCGCCGGCGCCCCAGGCCGCGCGCAACGCGGGCTCGATCTCGGCGACCGGATCGGCGCCGGTCGCCTTCAGGCAGCGCTGCACGGCCGACCACGAGCGCAGGTACGCGAGGAACTGCGCCGCGCTCCACGACGCGCGCATCGCGAACGCCGGCGCGGCGATCTCGTCGAACGGGAACGCGAGCGTGCGATAACCGGCTTCGACGAGCGCACGCTCCGGCGGCCAGTACGGCCCGGCGAGGTCGACGTAGACGCGATCCTTCAACGCGTCGATCGCCGGCGCGACATGGCAGTCCGAATACGTCCATGCGGCGACGACGCCGCGCGGCTTCAGCACGCGACGGACCTCGGCGTAGAACGCGTCGAGATCGAACCAGTGCAGCGCCTGCGCGACGGTGACGAGATCCGCGCCGGCGTGCTCGAGCGAGCTCTGCTCGGCCGGCTCGACGCGGTAGCCGACGTTCGCGCGCGGCTCGGCGTTCGCGACCTGGTTCGCGCTCGGATCGGTCGCGACGACGCGCGCGAAGCGCGCGGCGAGCGCGACGGCGGCCTGACCGTTGCCGCAGCCGGCGTCCCAGGCGAGCACACGCGCCGGCGTCTGCGCCGCGAGCCAGTCGAACAGCGCGTCCGGATACGTCGGCCGCGCCTCGTGATAGGCCGCCGCGTGGGCGGAGAAATGGTCGTTGAACGCGGCCACGCGCGGACTCTACGGCGGCTCAGGCGACGACGCGCACGGCGCCCGGCGCGAGCCCGTCGAGCGCGTACTCGCCGACGCGCTCGCGGATCAGGCGCAGCGTCGGCAGGCCGACCGCGGCGGTCATGCGCCGCACCTGGCGGTTGCGTCCTTCGCGGATCGTCAGGCGCAGCCAGCGATCGGGCACGTTCTTGCGGAATCGCACCGGCGGCTCGCGCGGCCACAGCCATTCCGGCGCCGCGGCGAGCGCGTCGACCTCGGCCGGCCGCGTCGGACCGTCGCTCAGCGCGACGCCGCGGCACAGCGCGTCGAGCTGCGCCGGCGTCGGCGCGCCTTCGACCTGTACGAGGTAGGTCTTCGCGTGGCGATGACGCGGATCGGTCATATGGTGCGCAAGCGTGCCGTCGTCGGTCAGCACGACGAGGCCCTCGCTGTCGTAGTCGAGGCGTCCGGCCGGGTACACGCCCGGTTCCGCGACGAAGTCCGCGAGCGTCGGCCGCGGCGGCACGCCGCGATCGGTGAACTGGCAGAGCACGCCGTACGGCTTGTTCAGCAGGATCACGCGGCCGCGGCGCGGCGGCGCCGGCGGCCGGTGCGTGCGCAAGGCCGCGTCAGCGCTTGTCCGGACTCGCGTCGTTGCCCTGGTGGAAGATCTCGTCGCCACCCGGCTTGACGAACTTCAGCGTCATGCGGTCGGACTCGCCGATCGCGAGGTACTTGTCGCGATCCTGGTCCTTCAGCGCGAGCGTCGGCGGCAGCGTCCAGACGCCCTTCGGATAATCCTTCGTGTCCTTCGGGTTCGCATTGATCTCGCTCTGCGCGGCGAGCTTGAAGCCGGCGTCCGTCGCGAGCTTGACGACGTAATCCTGCGGCAGGTAGCCGGTGTTCTTGATCTGGTCGAGATCGGCGCCGGCGACCGCGCGATGATCGACCACGCCGAGCGTGCCGCCGGGCTTCAGCACGTCGAAGAACGCCTTGAACATCGCCGGCGCGGTGTCGGCCATGACCCAGTTGTGCACGTTGCGGAACGTGACGACGACGTCGGCCGAGCCCGGCGCGCCGAGCGACGGCGCCTTCGGGTCGAACTCGACGGTCTTCGCCTCGCCGTAGCGTTCCGGATCCGCGGCGAACTTCGCGGCGAGGCCGCTGCGATCGCCGGCGGCCTCGCCCTCGGGCTTGCTCGGCTTTTCGACCGCGGCGACGTAGGTGCCCGAGCCCTTCAGCAGCGGCGCGAGGATCTCGGCGTACCAGCCGCCGCCGGGCGTGATCTCGATCAGCGTGTCGCCGGGCTTCACGCCGAAGAACTCGAGCGTCTGCTTCGGATGCCGATAGACGTCGCGCGCCTTGTTCGCGGCCGAGCGCCAGTCGCCGGCGAGGATGCGGTCGAGCTTCGCCGAGAACGCGTCGCTCGCGCTCGCCGGTGGCGGCGGCGCGGCGGGCTGGTCGGCCGGAGCGGTCGCGGCGGCCTGCGGCGGCGGCGCGTCGTTCGAGCCGCAGGCGGCCAGCGCGAGCGCGAGCGGCAGCAGACAGGCGAGCTTGTTCATGCGACGATCCTCGAGGTTCGCTCCGCGCAAGCGCGGCGGGCCGCGAGCGTAGCACAGGGCACACGGCCGCCCGGCCGCTGAACCGCGGCGCCCGTAGGTCATCTGCAATTCATCCGTCCGCGCCGATCGTGGCGACTCGGGCAACCGCCCGAAGCGCCCCGGACCACGCGTCCAGCAAAGGAGACCGTATGCTGTATTACGCCATCGTGTTCCTGATCATCGCGCTGATCGCCGGCGTGCTCGGCTTCGGCGGCATCGCGGGCGCCGCGGCCGGCATCGCGAAGATCCTGTTCCTGATCTTCCTCGTGCTGTTCATCGCTTCGCTGGTGCTCGGCCGCCGCGGACCGCCGCCGGTCTGACGCAGCGCGCCGCCGGCTTCGGCACGGCTCATTCCGGCAGCCGCGCCGAGGCCGGGTACGGCGGCACGTCGACCGCTTCGCCGGCGAGGAAGCGCTCGCGCAGTGCCTGCCACCAAGCCGGATCGTAGATCTCCGGGTGTGCGCCGAGCAGCGCGTCGCGCAACGGCTCGGGCAAGCCGAGGAACCGCGGGAACTGCTCCGGGAACACGTCGTTGTCGCGCACGCTGAGCCAGTCCTCAAGCGGTCGCGTGGCGTCGTCGTCGTCGGCCTCGGGCAGGCGCCGAAAGCGGCATTGCTCGACGAGGCAGAGCTCGTCGTAGTCGTAGAAGATGGCGCGGCCGATGCGCGACACGCCGAAGTTCTTCAGCAGCAGGTCGCCGGGGAAGATGTTGCTGCGCGCGAGATCCTTGATCGCCTGACCATAGTCGAGCACGGCGCGCCGCGCCGCATCCGGTGGCGCCTCGCGCGCGTACAGGTTCAGCGGACGCAGGCGCCGCTCGACGTAGCAGTGGCGCACGACGAGCTCGTCGCCGTCGACCTCGACGCTTTCGGCGCATTCGCCGGTCAGCTCCGCGGCGACGTCCGTGTCGAACTGGCGCAGCGGAAAGCGCAGGTCGCGGAATTCCTGCGCGTCGACGAGGCGGCCGACGCGGTCGTAGCGAAACACGAGCCGGTACTTCTCCTCGACCTGGCGCCGCGCGATGTCCTTCGGGTACGCGAAGCGGTCGCGGATGACCTTGACGACGACCGGATACGAGCGCGGCGTGAACACGGCCATGACCATGCCGCGCTCGCCGTCGGCGCGCACGAGGCGTTCGTCCGGATGCGCGGCGAGATGGCGGAACAGATGCCGGTAGCGCTCGGTCTTGCCCTGCTTCGCGCGGCCGAGCACGGTGTAGAGCTCGCCGACCGGCTTGTGCGGCATCAGCTGCTCGAGGAACACGATCGTGTCGCCGATCGTCGGCAGATCCGCGTGAAAGTAGCTGCGGGCGTAGCCGAACAGCTGCGAGATCTGGTTCAAGTTCGTCAGCACCGCGTCGGCGCGCACGCCCTGCGGCGTGCTGACCAGCGCGACGACGAGCGGGACGCCGTCGCCACCGTCGTCGATGCGGCCGACGAGATAGCCGCGCCGCTCGCGGTAGAACACCGGGCGCAGCAGCTCGATCGCGTGCACGGACCGGCCGTCCTCGAGCGTGCGCTCGGCGATCTCGTGCGCGACCGCGCGCGCGCAGCGCGCCGCGTCCGCGTAGCCGATCGCGAACGGGTAGTCGGCGAACACGCGCTCCCAGGTCGCGGCCAGGTTCGCGTCGGCCGCGTAGCGGTTCGTCGCGACCGGCTCGACGATGCCGGCGGTCGGCTCCGCGTCGAGCGCGATGAACTCGATGTCCGCGTCGACGCCGCGCGTGCGGAAGAAGCGCCGCGACAGCGTATTGAAGAACGTCTTGGTCAGCTCCTTGTCGAGCAGCGGCGCGATCTGCGCCGCGAACTCGTCGCGCATCGCGGTCCACAACGGACGCGAGCGCACGCGGTCGTCGAGCATGAGCTCGAGCCGCTCGAGCGTCTCGCCGATGCAGACGTCGTAGAGATCGATGCGCGCGACCGCGTCGGCCTGCGCGCGCCGCCAGTCGCGCCGTTCGAAGTGGCGCTGCGCGCGCCGCGTGACGTCGGCGAAGCGCTCGTTGTAGTCGAGGAACGCGTCGATGATCAGCGCCGCGGCGCGCGCGGGTACGCTCGTCGAGCGCCGGCCGGACGCGAGCGAGGTCGGCGTCATCGCGTCAGTCTACGCCGGTCCGCGCGGCGGCGGCACGCGTGGCGCGCGGCCGCCGCGCACGGCACGGACGCGGTGTGCCGCGTCCGTGCCTGCCGAACCCGCGTGGCCGCGCGGCTCACATCGCCGCGATGACGCGGTCGGCGAACTCCGAGCACTTGACCTCGTGCGCGCCCTCCATCAACCGCGCGAAGTCGTAGGTCACGTATTTCTGCCCGATCGCCTTGTCCATCGCCGCGATGATCGCGTCCGCGGCCTCGGTCCAGCCCAGGTAGCGCAGCATCATCTCGCCGGACAGGATCACCGAACCCGGATTGACCTTGTCCTGGTTCGCGTACTTCGGCGCGGTGCCGTGCGTCGCCTCGAACACCGCGTGGCCGGTCACGTAGTTGATGTTGCCGCCCGGTGCGATGCCGATGCCGCCGACCTGCGCGGCGAGCGCGTCGGAAAGATAGTCGCCGTTCAAGTTCAGCGTCGCGACGACGTCGTATTCGCCTGGGCGCAGCAGGATCTGCTGCAGGAATGCGTCGGCGATCACGTCCTTGACGACGATGTCGTGGCCGGTCTTCGGATTCTTGAACGTGCACCAGGGTCCGCCGTCGAGCTCGGTCGCGCCGAACTCCTTCTGCGCGAGCGCATAGCCCCAATCGCGGAACGCGCCCTCGGTGAACTTCATGATGTTGCCCTTGTGCACGAGCGTCACCGACTTGCGGTCGTTGTCGACCGCGTACTTCAGTGCCGCGCGCACGAGGCGCTCGGTGCCGTCGCGCGAGACCGGCTTGATGCCGAAGCCCGACGTCTCCGGGAAGCGCACCTTGCGGTAGCGGTCCGGGAACTGCTCCTTCAGCAGCGCGGCGAACTTCCTCGCGTCGTCGCTGCCTTCCTGGAATTCGATGCCGGCGTAGATGTCCTCGGTGTTCTCGCGATAGATCGTCATGTCGATCTTTGACGGATCGCGCACCGGCGAGGGCACGCCCTTGAACCAGCGCACCGGACGCACGCAGGCGTACAGATCGAGCATCTGGCGCAGCGCGACGTTCAGCGAGCGGATGCCGCCGCCGACCGGCGTCGTCAGCGGTCCCTTGATCGAGACGAGGTAATCACGACACGCGGCCACCGTCGCGTCGGGCAGCCAGTTGCCGGTCTGGTTGAACGCCTTCTCGCCGGCCAGCACCTCGAACCAGCGGATCTTGCGCTTGCCGCCGTAGCTCTTCTCGACCGCGGCGTCGAACACGCGCACGCTCGCGCGCCAGATGTCCGGCCCGGTGCCGTCGCCTTCGATGAACGGGACGATCGGCTGATCCGGCACGCGCAGCGCACCGTTCTCGATCGTGATCTTGGCGCCGTCGATGGGCGGCGTAGCGGTGGATTCGGGCATGAGGCCTCCAGGGGATCGGAAAACGCGCGCGAGCACCAGCGCGCATGAGGGAACGCACCATTATCGCCGATCCGACGCGCGTTGTTGAGGGACCGCTCTCGTATGCAGCCGGCTCGTGTGGGCTCGTCGCATGACGCTTTTTGCGCTGTTGTGCGATCGGATGAATTCATTTAATAGTACAGAGCGTTTGCGCGGTATGAGTTTGGTTTGATACCGCTCCTACTGTCTCAATTTATGAGATGGATGGTTCGATACTACAGAGTCGATTCAGTGACGCGTTCTATAACAGGGGAATGAAAATGTCAGAGATTCTGAGTCACGATGACGTCCGAGCCGCCATTTCCGGTTCGGCGGCCGCATTCCGTTGCCGGCAGGTGTTGCAGCCCGCGGGCGGAGAAGGCAGCCCGGTGTTTCCGCCGACGTACAGCGGCGGCGAATACGCGACGGAGGAACGGCGCATACCCGGCCGCGACGAGCCAGTGCCGTGCGTGCTGTTGAACTCCGTGCAATCCGAGGCCAACCATGTCGAGCTCGCGCTGCTCGAAGCATGGGAGAACGGTGAGATCCCGCTGCCGGTCATCAGCGTCGATTTTGCCGGGCAGGAGCTGCTGCGCGACCTTCGCGTGACGAGCCTCGAGGCGCCGCATCGGATCGCCGACGCACTGCTACGCGACAGCCTGCTCGACGGCGTGCTGTTCCGCGAATCGTCACGAGGCCGCGCGCTCGACGTCGTCGACCTGCGCAACGCGACCGCGTTGTTCGAGCTGTGCCCGACCGCGCTCGTGTTCGGCCTCTGGGATTCGACCGGTCCGCGCGGCGGCCTCGGCGCGAAGTTCGCGCGTGCCTACGTGTCCGAAGTCGTCGGCATCGATGCAGTGCCCGGTAAGAAGACCGCGAGCCGCATCGATCCGGCGCAAATTCGGCTCGGCGCCGGCCCGGTCTACGAGCGTGCCGGCGGCGGCTGGACGCTCGACGAAGCCGAGGCGGCGAAAGAGAAGGGCAAGCCGATCAAAGCCGGCAAGGACGGCAAGCCGTCCGAAGTCAACCACGGCAACGTGACGCCGAGCATCGGGGACGGCGGGTTCACGATCGCCTACGCACTGCGCACGAGCACACTGTCGCTACCGGCGCTCCGCCGGTTGCGCTTTCCGATCAACGGCGAACGTGATGCCGCGCGTGACCGCGCGGCGCAGACCGCGCTGGCGGCGCTCGCCCTGTGCGGCGCGACGCTGGCGCAAGCGTCGGGCGGCGATCTGCGCTCGCGTTGCCATCTCGTACCGGCCGAAGCCGCGCGTTGGGAGCTGATCGACGAACCGGGTGCCGAGCCGAAATCTTACGTGCTCAACCATGACGACGCGATCGCGCTGTACCGTGCCGCAGTCGATGCCGCGAAAGCGGCCGACCTGCCCTGGCTGGACGAGCCGCTTTCGCGG
>DASWOS010000317.1:0-4244 GCA_036398645.1 Dokdonella sp.
GGCGTCTCGCTCGCCGCGCTCGAAGCGGCGAACCCGCAGATCCGCAATCCGAACCTGATCTACGCCGGCGAGCACGTCCACATCCCGGGCGGCAGCACGCACGGCAGCGGCTCGACGAACGGCACGCGCGGCGCCGACCCCGTCGAATCGACCGGTTCGGTGAAGGGCACGAATGCGGCGTCGATCGCGAAGCAGTATCTCGGCCGCTACGAATCGGATCTGCAGCATGCCGGGGTGACGAAGCCGTGCGACACGAGCGAGTCGTGCGCGAACTTCGTCTCGTCGATGCTGCAGAAGGCCGGCCAGATCAACTGGCATACGCTCGGCGTCGCCGATCTGAACAACCGCCTGCGTGCGCAGGGCTGGCACCAGGTCAGCCTCGCCGACGCGAAGCCCGGCGACGTCTGGATCTGCAACGGCGCGCACGGTGAGTCGCACACCGAGATCGTCGCGAGCAACGACGGCCACGGCCACGTCACGCTGATCGGTTCGAACAACCATCCGAGCCGCAGCAATCAGCAGATCAACTACGACACGTACTCGGCGAGCCTCTCCGGCTCGTTCATCCTCGCGCCGCCGTGAGGAGCCGTCGCCGCGCGCCGGATCGGCTGCGCCGGTCCGGCGGCGGCCGCCGTGGCGCCGCACCGCGGCAGGCCGGTCAGAGCCACGATTTCGCCCGATCCGGCGCGCGCGAGCAGATCTCCTTCGTCAGCGCGTGCTCGAGGCCGCCGATCGGCGACAGGTCGACGCGCGCGCCGGCGCCGGCGCGGACCGCGAGCGCGAGCGAGACAGCCGTTTTCGTTCGCATGGGCATCTCCGATCGATCGATGGGGCGGCGTCGGACGATGCGCGACGTGTCGACTCTGGGCGTGCGGCACGGCGCGCGCATGAACCCTGCGCGCGATCGCTCGCGTGTGGCAATCCCTTGTCTCGCCGCCGTCGCGCGGCGTGCGGGCGGCCCGCTGGACGACGCGGCCGCCGTCGCGCCGCGGCGGCTCAACCGGCGGCCGGCACGCGCAACCGTCTCAGGATCTCGGCGCGCGCATCGCGCAGGATCGAATCGCGATCGAGGCTCTCGACGATCTCGGCGACGACGCGCTTCGGACCCTTCTCGCCCCAGGACTTGCCGGCGACCAGATAGCGCTCCGCCGCGCGCCCGACCAGCTCCGTCGCGTACCACGCGAGCGCGCCCTGCGCACCGGCGGTGACGACGGTCGACAGGCCCGCGCTGACGCCCTTCAGCGCCGACGCGACGAGGTGCATGCCCCAGACCGCGCCCATCAGCGCGGCGAGTTGCGCCGAGATCACCGCGATCAGCGAGCCGGCTTCGCTCCTCGACAGCGGCAGGCCGTAGACGCGGCCGAGGTGCATGACCAGTGCCGCGTCGAGCGCGCCGGCCGCGAGCAGATCGGCGACCGGGATCGGGTTCAGCGCGACGGCGACGCTCTTGGCGACGCAGTACTGCCGGATCAGCTTCGCGGCGAGCTCGCGCCGCGCGGCCGCGATGCGCAGGCCGACCTGGTCCGACAGGCGGCCGGCGAACAGGCTCGCGTTCAATGCGGCGAGCGTCTTGCCTTCGCGCTCGATGACGGCCGCCAGGCGCGCGCGCAGCGCCTCGATGTCCGGCGCGCGTTCGACCCGCTCGGCGACCTCGTCGCCGCGCGCGTCGACGCGGATGCGCTTCAACGGTGCCGGCTGCGCCGCGACCGCGACCACGTCGTCGGCGCGCACGAGCCCGCGCGCGTGCTCGCGCAGGCGCTCGAGCAGGCGCTCGCGCTCGTCGTCGCCGTAGCGGTCGGCCTTGTTCAGCGCGACCAGCAGCGGGCGCTCGGTGCGCGCGAGCAGCGCGAGCGCGTCGCGCTCGCGTTGGGTCATGTCGCCGTCGACGACGAAGATCACGAGGTCGCAGACGCCGGCGACCTCGTAGGCGAGCCGCTCGCGCGCCTCGCCGTCGAGCTCGTCGATGCCCGGCGTGTCGATCAGGTGCACGCCGCCGCCGGCGACCTCGCGCCACGGCCGCTGCGCCGCCTCGCGCGTCGTGCCGTGCAGCACGCCGACGGCGAACGCGTCCTCGCCGAGCAGCGCGTTCGCGAGCGCGGACTTGCCGACGCTGACGCGGCCGAACACGGCGACGTGCAGCTCGCCGCGCTCGAGCTTCGCGATCATCGCTTCGAGCCGCGCGAAGTCCGCGGCGAGCGCTGTGCGCACCGGCTCCGGAATGCCGGGATCGTCGAGCAGCACGCGCAGGCTCTCGGTCGCCTGCACGCCGTGCGCGTCGCCATCGGCGGCCGGCGCCACGCGCCGCGGCTCACGCGCGAAGCGCGCACGCAGGCGTCGCCACAGCTCCGTTGCGCCGCTCATGCGTCTCGCCGGCCGGAGCGGAACACGTCGGCATCGGCGCGGTGCGCCTTCGCGCCGGCAATCGCGGCGGCGCTGCGGCGGCCGCATCGCGCCTGCCGCGGGATCGTCATCGCGGCTACTTCGCGAGCAGCACGAGATGGCCGTGCACCGGCACCTCGGCGCCGACGTCGGCCCAGTCGCTGCTCGCACCGAGGCCGAAGTCGGCGCGCTTCAGCGTCGTGTCGACGTCGAGCGTCGCCGCGCCGCCGCTGTCGACGAACGTGACCTTCAGCGTCACCGGCTGCGTCTTGTCGCGGATCGTCAGCGTGCCGTGCGCCTCGACGCCGCCGGCCGCGTCCTTCGCGAACGACTCGGTCACGAAGTGCGCCTTCGGCGTCTTCTTCACGTCGAAGAAATCGGTCCCGTGCAGCGACTCGTCGCGTTCGCCGTTGCCGGTGTCGGCGCTGGCGAGGTCGACGCTCACGTCGAACTTCGATTGCGCGAGATTCGCCGCGTCGTAGGCGATCTTCGCGTCGAACTGCTTGAAGCGGCCGTCGAAGCTCTCGCCCTGATAGCTGCATTTGAACGTCAACGAGCTCTTCGCCGCGTCGACCTGCCAGTCGCGCGCGAGCGCGGGCAGCGGCAGCAGCAGGGCGGCACAGATCAAGGCACGCAACATGTCGTCACTCCGGTTCGGGCGGGGAAGGGGCGCCGGCGCGCGTCCGCCCCGGCAGCATGCGCCTGAGCGTGTCGTCGCGCACGACGAAGTGATGCACGAGCGCGGCCGCGGCGTGCCCGGCGGCGACCAGCGCGAGCAGCCAGAACAGCCATTCGTGCGCGGCCTCGGCGAACTCCTTGAGCGTGTCGTCGCGGCCGCCGGTCAGGCTCGGAATCCTGATCAGATCGAACCAGTACAGCGGCCGCAGGCTCGACGCGGAATCGAACAGCCAGCCCGACAGCGGCACCGCGAAGATCAACAGGTACAGCAGCGCGTGGCCGGCGCGCGCGGCCGCGTGCTGCCACGGCGGCACGCCGGGAGCGGCGAGCGGCCGCGCGTCGAACGCGCGCCAGGCCAGGCGCAGGACCGCGAGCGCGAGCACGGTGATGCCGACCGACTTGTGGAACGAGTAGACCGGGATCGTGCTAGGCCGCTTCGGCAGCTCGACCATGACCAGGCCGACCACCGCCTGCACGAGGATCAGCAGCACGATCGTCCAATGAAAGAACTTCGCCAGCGCACCCCATCGGGTCGCGTCGCTGCGCAGGCTCATCGCGGCGGCTCCTTCGGCTCCGCGGCGTGCTCGTCGCGGAGACCTTCGATCTCGAAACGAAGCTCGACGTCGTCGCCCACGACCTCCGCGTAGCGCTTCATGCCGAACGCGGAACGCGCGAGATGCGCGCTCGCCGAGAAGCCGGCCTTGCGCTTGAACAGGTACGGATCGGTGCCGACGCGGTTCAGCGTGAACAGGACGTCGACCGGCTGCTTCGCGCCGTGCAGGTACAGGTCGCCGTGAATCACGCCGGCGCGTGCGCCGGTCTTCTCGACGCTGCGGCTGACGTAGCGCGCGGTCGGGCGCCGCTCCGCGTCGAGGAACTGCGCGGAGGCGACCGTGCGGTTCCATTGCTCGTCGCCGAGATCGACGCCGGCGAGATCGATCGTCACGTCGACGCGGCTCGCGCTCCAGTCGTCGGCGTCGAACTGGAACCAGCCGTCCTCTACGCGCAGGCGGCCTTGCGGACGCGAGAAGCGCTCGTGGTCGACGCTGAACCAGATCTGCGTGTGCACGGGGTCGAAGCGGTAGGTTTCCGGCGCGGCGACAGCGACGCGCGCGCCGGCCAGCGCGACGGCCGCGAGCGCGGCGGCAAGGAACCGGTACGAAGCTCTCATGCGGGCAGTTTGGCAA
>DASWOS010000318.1:0-17610 GCA_036398645.1 Dokdonella sp.
GACCGGCCGCCCAACGGCGGCCGATGCGCTCGATGCAGGCGTTTATCGGGGTCGGCAAGGAGCGAACCACGCAGTTCATCGACGTGAGGGGGCGTCACGCGACCACCTGCACCATCCAATCGGGGTTATTCGAGGTGCCCATTCGTCTCGCAGTACTACGCGTCGGCGTCGGCGAGCCGCGCGTGGTCGCGCAAGCGGCTGACCGAACCGGAATGCCGCGAGGATTTCGTCGCCGCGTCCGCGGCGGCCGACGCGCCGCCGCTGCGCGCGGTCTGGTGCGCGCGTGCGTACCGCGATTTCGCCGGGCTCTACGACGTGACGCTGGCGACGATCACGCAGGACCGCGGCGGCGAGGCGCTGGTCTCGCGGCTCGCGATGCAGGGCATCAGCTACGACAACGCGCTCGCGCTCGCGCGGCGCTTCATCGGAGCGATCGCGTGGACGAAGTGATCTGGCTCGAGCTGCTCTCGCGCCACCACGAGGTCGTGTCGCGCCGGCGCGTGAGCGAGGCGTCGATCACGCTCGGCCGCGCCTACGACAACGACGTCGTGCTCGACGATCCGTACGTCGCCGCGCACCACCTGCGCCTCGCGCGCAGCGACGACGGCGCCTGGATCGCCGAGGACCTCGGCAGCGTCAACGGCGTCCACGTCGCCGGCGTGCGCGCGCGGCAGGCGCGGGTCGCCGTCGACGGCGGCACGACGCTGCGCATCGGCCATACGTTCGTGCGCCTGCGCCATGCGCGCGACGCGGTCGCGCCGGAGCTGCCGCTCGCGCGCGGCGCTCCGCACTGGCTCGTCGCCGCGCTCTGCCTCGCCGCCGCGTTCGCGCTCGCGCTGCTCGATCTCTGGCTCGGCGAGACCGCCGAGCCGAAGCTGATCCGCTACCTGACGCCGCTGATCGGCCTCGCCTGCGCGGTCGCGATCTGGACCGCGGCGTGGAGCGTGCTGTCGCGCGTGTTCGCCGGCCACGCGCGCTTCGGCCTGCACTTCGCGATCGCCGGCGCCGGCCTGCTCGCGTTCTCCGTCTACGACGAGCTGACCGCGCTCGGCGCGTTCGCGCTGTCGTGGACCGCGCTCGCGCAGACCGCCTACGTCGGCGGCTGGCTGATCTTCGCCGCGATCGTGTTCGCGCATCTGCGCGCGCTCGGCCGCGCGCGGCTGCCGCTGAAGGCGCTCGCGGCGATCGCGCTCGCCGCGCTCGGCATCACGATGCAGAGCCTGCGCCTGTCCGAGTGGCGTTCGAACTACGGAATGCCGACGACGCTGCAGCGGCTCGAGCCGCCGGCGCTGCGCCTGGTCGGCCCGCGCAGCGCGGACGCGTTCTTCGCCGACGCCGAGGCGCTGAAGGCGCGGCTCGACCGCGCGCGCAGCGAGGAGCCGCCGGACGGCGACGACGCGGACGCGCAGGGCGGCGACGACTGACGCGTCCGCTCAGCGGTTCGTCAGCTGGATCTCGATGCGGCGGTTCTTCGCGTACGCCTCCGGCGTGTCCGCGGCGTCGATCGGCTGGAACTCGCCGAAGCCGTTCGCCGACAGCCGGTTCGCCGGAATGCCCTGCACGACGAGGTACTTCACGATCGACGTCGCACGCGCGGTCGACAGCTCCCAGTTCGACGGGAACTGCGCGGTGTGGATCGGGCGGCGATCGGTGTGGCCGTCGATGCGCAGCACCCAGTCGATGCTCGACGGGATCTCGGCCGCGATCTCCTTGACCGTCTCGGCGAGCGCGTCGAGGCGCTGCTCCGCGTCGGGCCCGAGCTCGGACGAGCCGGAGTCGAACAGCACGTCGGTCGGCACGACGAAGCGGTCGCCGACGATGCGCACGTCGGCGCGGTCGCCGAGCGCGGCGCGCAGCTTGCCGAAGAACTCCGAGCGGTAGCGTTCGAGCTCGCCGACGCGGTTCGCGAGCGCGAGGTTCAGCTGCTTGCCGAGGTCGGCGATCTTCGCGTCCTTCGCCGCGACGTTCTTGTTCGCGATGTCGAGCGCGCCCTGGATCTTCGCGAGCTGCTCGTTCAGCGCGGCGAGCTGGCGGTTCAGCAGCTCGACCTGCGCGGTCGCGGCGGCGGTCAGGTCGGTCTGCTCGACGAGGTCGTGCTTCGACCGATCCAGCTCGGTCGACATGCGCGCGACCTCGGCCTCGAGCTGCTGCTTGAGCTCGGCGAGCGCGGCGACGTCGGCGTTGAGCTCGGCCGCCTCGTTCGTCGAGGATTCGAGCGCGCTCCTCAGCTGATCGCGCTCGCCGGCGGCCTGACCGAGCGACGCGGAGAGCTCGGCGACCTTCGCGTCGAGCGCGCGCTTCTGGTCCGCGTCGAGCGCGAGCGTCTGCGCGAGCTCGGCGACGCGCGCGTTCAGCGCGTCGAGCGCGCGGTTCTTGCCGGCGAGCGTGTCCGACAGCACGAACTGGCCGATCGCGAAGATCAGCAGCACGAAGATCATGACCATGATCAGCGAGGTCAGCGCGTCGACGAAGCCCGGCCAGATGTCGAACGCGCGGCGCCGGCGCGCGAGCACGCTCACAGGCGGCGCTCGCGCTCGGCGACGAGCGGCGGCGGCGCCGCGCGCGTGCGCTGGCCGTCGAGCGCGGCCGCGATCGTGCGCGAGAGCAGGCGCAGCTCCGCCCGCAGCTCGTCGGACAGGCGCGCCTCGGACGAACCCTGGCCGGCGAGCTGGCGCAGCACCGTCTTCAGTTCCTCCTGCGTCTCCGCGGCCGCGTGGCGCTCGCGCGCGTCGCGGCCGAGCAGCTCGGTGAGGCGGCCGAGCTGCGTGCCGAGCTCGCCGAGCTGCTCGTTCGTGCCGCGCCGTTCGCGCTCGTTGTCGACGATCGCCCGCTGCATGCGCTCGAGGCCGTCGGCGGTTTGCTCGAGCAGCGCCTGCACGTAGGCCGGCACCGACGCGTCGCCTTCGAGCGCGTTGCCCGACGACAGCCGCGTCATGCCGGACAGCCATTCCTCGAGCTCGTTGTAGAAGCGGTTCTGCGCATGCCCGGCCTGCAGGTCGAGGAAGCCGATCACGAGCGAGCTGGCGAGGCCGAACAGCGACGTCGAGAAGCTCGTCGACATGCCGCCGAGCGGCTCCTTCAGGTGATCGCGCAGCTCGGCGAACATCGACGCGGCGTCGTTGCCGATGCCGAGCGTGCCGATGATGTCCGACACCGAGCGGATCGTGACCAGCAGGCCCCAGAACGTGCCGAGCAGGCCGAGGAAGATCGCGAGGCCGATCAGATAACGCGAGATGTCGCGCGATTCCTCGAGGCGCAGCTGCACGCTGTCGAGGATCGTGCGCATCGACGGTGCGGACAGCGCCGCGTGGCCGCGCTCGCGGCCGGCGAGCATGCGCGCCATCGGCGCGAGCAGACGCGGGCGGCCCGGCGGCGGACGGTCCGGGTTCGAGCGGCGGAACGCCTCGATCCATTCGGCCTCGCGCGCGAGCACGAACACCTGGCGCAGGTTGACCAGCACGCCGGCCGCGAGCACGGCGAGGATCACCGCGTTGAAGAACGGGTTCGCCGCGAAGATGTGCGCGAGCCGCGTCGCCAGCAGGCCGCCGAGTGCGGCGACCGCGCACAGGAACGCCAGCATCCAGGGAAGAACGCGCTGCGGATTGCTCATGACGGCCTCGTCGGGCCGCCGGGCAGGGCCGGCGGCGGTTCGCTTGCGACTGCGCGCGGGCGCGCAGGGTTCCTGATCGGCGCGGCTCGCGTCCTGCGTTCCGGCGCGTCGCGCGCGTCGGCCGTGGCGGCGCGCCGCGGCCGACGTCCGTGCGCCGCAGGCACGGGCGGTCCGCACAGGTGGGCGCGATGTCGACGACCGGCACGCCGCTCATCGGCGCCGCACCGCGCGCCGCGCGATGGCAGGGCGCGCGGCGCGGCACGCTCCAAGTGTGCACGAACGCGGCCAGCGTCGCGCGGCCGGCGTGCATCGGCAGGCGGACCGGCGTATCCGGACGCTCGCGGCGGCCGCCCGCATCGCGGCGGCGGGAGCCGGGCTCGGCGCGAACGCGGCACGACCGCAGCGCGGTGAGGGACGCTGCGCTCGGTGCAGACGCGATACGGCCGCGCTGCGCAGGTGCTTCGGCGTCGCGTGCCGCCGCTGCGCCGCCGCGCGCTGGAAAGCGGAGCGCCGCGCCGGCATGGAGGCGCGTACGGCGCGCCGCGGCGACGCTTCGCCGCCGGACGAAAGCAGGCCCTTCCCGCTTCCGGCGACGGCGGTCCTCCGAGCGAAATGCGAGCGCGCCGCGCTCCGGCCGGCGCGCATTCCTCACGACCGCGGCTTCGCGCGGTGCGTCGGCGTCGCGCTCCACGGATCGTCGGGCCACGGATGCTTCGGATAGCGGCCCTTGAGCTCCTTCCGGACCTCCGGGTACGTGCGCTCCCAGAACCCGCGCAGATCCTGCGTGACCTGGATCGGCCGGCCGGCCGGCGACAGCAGGTGCAGCGTCAGCGGCACGCGGCCGTTCGCGATGCGCGGCGTGTCGGCGAGGCCGAACAGCTCCTGCAGCTTGACCGCGAGCACCGGCGACGCGCCGGGCGGATACGCGATGCGTCGCTCGAGCCCGCTCGGCACGCGGATCGCGGTCGGCGCCTGCGCATCGAGCGCGCGCCGCTGCGCGAAGTCGAGCCGCGCCGCGAGCGCGTCGGAGAGCTCCGCCGCGCCGAGCGCGTCGAGCCGCCGCGCATTGGCGAGGTACGGCGCGAGCCAGCTTTCGAGCGAGGCGAGCAGCGCCGCGTCGGAGAAGTCCGGCAGGCCGAGCTCGGGCGACCATTCGCGCAGCGCCTCGACGCGCCGGCGCAGCTCGCGCGCGGCGTCGCTCCACGGCAGCGCGTCGAGGCCGAGCTCGCGCACCGCGGCGAGCAGCGCCGGCAGCGCGTCCTCGGGCGCGGCCGGCACGCGGCGGCGCTCGAGCACGATCGCGCCGAAGCGGCGCTCCTCGAACGCGTCGAGCGCGCGTTCGTCGCGATTCCAGCGTGTCGTGCGCACGTTCGCGAAGCGCTGCGCGTACTCGCGCTCGAGCACGGCCGGATCGAACGGCGCCGCGGCGAGGATGCGGCTGTCGCGCTCGTCGTAGCGCAGGTCGACCGCGACGAGCCATTCCTCGCCGGCGAGCGCGCTGTCGTCGGCGAGCCGCGCGCCGCGGCCGTTCGCGAGCCGGTAGCGATGCGCGTCGTCGGCCTGGCGGTGCGCGATGCGATCCGGGAACGCGTGCACGAGCACGTCGCCGACCGCGGTGTGCGCATCGGCGCGTTCCCTGCTCGCGCCGTCTCGAGCCGTGCGGTCGGGGACGGCCGCTCGCCGAGTTCCGCGCTCGTCATCGAGCGCGGCCGTGCGCCGCCGCAGCGCGTCGGCGGCTTGCGCGATCGCGGCGAGCGCGCCGACGTCGGCGCCGAGCGCGCGACGGTCGCCGCGGCACTCGCGCCACGCGGCGAGCGCGGCGACGCGCGCACGGAAGTCGTCGCCGCGCGCCGCGTCGCCGCGCAGCGGGTTGCGCGCCTCGACCAGCGCGGCGACGTCGCAGGCGAGGCCGCGCGCCGGCGGCGCCGCGCGCACGACCGCGGCGGCGAGGCGCGGATGCAGGCCGAGTCCGAGCATCGCGCGGCCGAGCGGCGCGATGCGTCCGTCCGCGTCGAGCGCGCCGAGCGCGACGAGCAGCTCGCGCGCCTGCGCGAGCGCACCGTCCGGCGGCGCATCGAGCCAATGCAGGTCCGCCGAGCCCCAGGCGGCGAGCTCGAGCGCGAGCGGTGACAGCTCGACCTGCGCGATCTCCGGCGTGCGCTCGGATTCGAGCCGGCGGCTCTCGGGCCAGAGCCGGTAGCAGGTGCCTGGGCCGAGCCGGCCGGCGCGGCCGGCGCGCTGGTCGGCCGAGGCCTGCGCGATCGCGACGGTCTCCAGACGCGTGAAGCCGGAGCTCGGATCGAAGCGCGGCTCGCGCGCGAGCCCGCCGTCGACGACCGCACGCACGCCGGGCAGCGTCAGGCTCGACTCGGCGAGGTTCGTCGCGAGCACGACGCGGCGCGCGCCGCGCGCTGCCGGCGCGAGCGCCGCGTGCTGCTCGGCGAGCGAGAGCTCGCCGTGCAACGCGACGAGCTCGACCGCCGCGTCGCCGGCGAGCGCGGCCAGTGCGCTGCGCGCGCGTTCGATCTCGCGCTTGCCGGGCAGGAACACGAGCACGTCGCCGGGATTCTCCGCGAGCGCCTGCGCGACCGCGCGACGGAGCTGTGCGGTCGGCTCTTCGTGCGCGCGCGCCGGCGGGTGCACGATACGCACCGGATGGCTGCGCCCCTCGCTCGCGAGCCGCGGCGCGTCGAGCCAGCGCGCGATGCGCGCGCCGTTCAAGGTCGCCGACATCACCACGAGGCGCAGGTCCGGGCGCAGGTTCGCCTGCACGTCGAGCGCGAGCGCGGCGCCGAGGTCGCCGTGCAGGTGGCGCTCGTGGAACTCGTCGAACACGATCGCGCCGACGCCGGCGAGCTCCGGGTCGTCCTGCAGCATGCGCGTCAGGATGCCCTCGGTCACGATCTCGATGCGCGTCGCCGCGGAGACCTTCGCCTCGAAGCGGATGCGGTAGCCGACCGTCGCGCCGACCGCCTCGCCGCGCGCGGCCGCGACGTACTCCGCGGCCGCGCGCGCGGCGACGCGGCGCGGTTCGAGCATCAGGATGCGGCGGCCGCCGAGCCAGTCCGCGTCGAGCAGTGCCAGCGGCACGCGCGTCGTCTTGCCGGCGCCGGGCGGCGCCTCGAGCACGAGCCGCGTGTGCTCGGCGAGCGTGCGGCGGATCTCGGGCAGGATCGCATCGACCGGAAATTCGGGCGTCGTCATCGTCGGAGCGGAGCGGCGGCCGCGCCGCGCATGCGGCCGCGGCACGGACGCCGCATAATCGCATGCTTTGCGGCACGGACCGAACGCATGCGGCTGATCGACATCGGCGCGAACCTCACGCACGAATCGTTCCGCGCGGACTTCGACGCGGTGCTCGCGCGCGCGCGAGAACACGGCGTCGAGCGGATCGTCGTGACCGGCGCGAGCGCCGGCGGCAGCCGCGCCGCGCTCGAGCTCGCGCGCGCGCATCCGGGCTTCCTGTACGCGACGGCCGGCGTGCACCCGCACCACGCGCCCGAGTACGACGCCGCGGCCGACGCGCTGCTGCGCGAGCTGGTCGGCCACGACGAGGTCAAGGCGGTCGGCGAGACCGGCCTCGACTACCACCGCGACTATTCGCCGCGCGCGGCGCAGATCGCCGCGTTCGAGCGCCAGCTCGCGATCGCCGCGGACTGCGGCAAGCCGCTGTTCCTGCATCAGCGCGACGCGCACACGGACTTCCTCGCCTGCCTCGACGCGGTGCGCGGTCGGCTCGGCCGCGTCGTCGTGCACTGCTTCACCGGCGAGCGCGCGGAGCTCGTCGACTATCTCGAGCGCGGCTTCCACGTCGGCATCACCGGCTGGATCTGCGACGAGCGGCGCGGCCTGCACCTTCGCGACCTCGTCGGGCTGATCCCGGCCGAGCGCCTGATGATCGAGACCGACGCGCCGTACCTGCTGCCGCGCGACCTGCCCGCGAAGCCTCCGCACCGGCGCAACGAGCCGATGTACCTCGCGCACGTCTGCGCGGCGGTCGCCGCCGCGCGCGGCGAGGACGTCGCCGTCACCGCGGCGAGCTCCACCGCGGCGGCGCGACGATTCTTCGACCTGCCGCCGGGCTGACTCAGCGCTTCGCGATCGCGGCGGCGCTCGCGGTCGGCGCGCCGGCGCGCGCCGGGACGATGGTGACGGCGCTCGCGCCCGTCGCGCGTTTCAGGCGAGCGTGCTGCACGGCGGGGCCGCGTGCGCGCAGCGTCGCGGCGAGGTCGACGGTGCCGTAGACGGCGGCGACGAGCGCCGGCGCGCGGAACTCCGCGCAATCGAGCACGACGCGGCCGGACGGCGCGCGCGCCTGCGCGGCGAGCGAGGCGTGGGCGAGCGCGGGGATCACGAGACAGCGCGCGGCATTCATGGCGATTCTCCGATCGAGTCGTTCGACGCGGCGGCGTGCCGCGTTCCGGACGGTCCCTCGGAAATCGCCGGCGCGGATTACGCGCGCGGAACACGGATGCGCCGGCGGATACGCGCGCGCCGTGTCGCGACGCGGCGGCGCGGGCGGCGCGAACGTGCGGATCCGGCGAGCGCGCAGGCGTTCGCCGGATCCGCGTGACGGCTGCACCGCGCGGCGTCAGACGCTGTCGACGAGCACGACCTCGGCGTCGTCGAGCGCGGTCACGTGGATCGTCTCGACGTCGCGGATCGCGGCGCCGTCGCGCGCGTCGATGCGCGTGCCGTCGACCTCGACCGCGCCGCGTGCCGGCACGAGGTAGGCGTGCCGGCCCGGCGCGAGCGCGTACTCGGCGCGCTCGCCGGCCTTCAGCGTCAGCCCGAGCACGCGCGCGTCGGCGCGGATCGGCAGCGCGTCGCCCTCGCCGTCGCGACCGCTCGCGAGCACGACGAAGCGACCCGAGCGCTCGTCCTTCGGGAACGGGCGCGCGCCCCACGCCGGGGCGCCGCCGCGCACGCTCGGCACGATCCAGATCTGGAAGATCCGCGTCGTCTCGTCCTCGGCGTTGTACTCGGCGTGGCGGATGCCGCTGCCGGCGCTCATGACCTGCACGTCGCCGGCCGCGGTGCGGCCCTGGTTGCCGAGACTGTCCCGATGCGTGATCGCGCCGTCGCGGACGTAGGTCACGATCTCCATGTCCGCGTGCGGATGCGGCGGAAAGCCGGTGCCGGGCGCGATCTCGTCGTCGTTCCAGACGCGCAGGCGGCCCCAGCCCGTGCGCTCCTGGTCCGAATAGCCGGCGAACGAGAAATGGTGGTGCGCCTTCAGCCAGCCGTGGTCGGCGCCGCCGAGTTCGTCGAAAGGTCTGCGTTCGATCATGTCGCTGTCCTCCGCTGCCGCGATGGCACGGGTGGCGGCGATCGATGGGGGCGCGCCGCCGCGGCGACTACGCCCCGGACGCGGAACGCAGCGTTCACGCGACGCCGTCAGCCCGGCCTGCGCGCGAACCGCTTGCGCATCGCGGCCGCGGCGGCGACGACGGCGGCGATCAGCACCTTCTTGAAAGCGATCACGAGCGCGAGCAGCTTCGCGAACAGGCCGGCCTTCGCCGCGAGCGTGCCGGTGACGAGCGCGGCGATGCCGTAGGCCGCGATCTCGTCGGTCTTCTCGTCGAAATCGGCGTAGCTCGAGCCGGGCTCGAACGAGGTCATCGCGAGCACCTTCGGCATCTCCGCCTGCACCGTTTCCAGCTGATGCATGCCGGCGACCGCGTTCAGGCTGAGGTAGCCGCTGCGGCCGAGCACGCGAATGTCGTAGTTCAGCGTGTGCTCGTCGTTGCCGGCGAAGGCGATCTCCTTGGCCCAATACAGCTTGTTCGTCGCCGGGTCGTAACGCGGCGGCGTGGCCCAGCCGATCAGCGTCGCCTCCGCATAGCCGTGCTCGCGCCGCTCGGCGTTGGCCTCGCGTGTGTCGTCCTGCATCTGCGCGAGCAGCTTGCCGAAGTCGATCGAGGCCGCGCTCGCGTCGGTCACGTGGCCGTCGTCGGAGTACGTGACGACGACGGCCCAGCTCTGCTCCGAATCGGTCAGCGAGGCCGCCGTCGGCACGAGCATGCCGAGCACGTCGGCGTCCGGCGGATTGCCCCACAATTGCTCGAGCACGCGCTGCGCGTCGGCGGCGTCGAGGAAGCGGAATTCCGGCGTCAGCGCGAGCTTCGCGTGCGCCGACGCGATCGCGACTTCGCCGCCGACGAAATGCAGCGAACGGACGAGCTCTTCGGTCGCGGTGCCGCCGTCGGCGGCAGCGTCGGGCGCCGGCGTCTCGGCGAAGGCAGCCGCGGCCGAGACGGCCAGCGCGGCCGCCAGCAGTCGATACGAACGCATGCGTTTCCCCCCGAACGGCGCGACGGCGCCGCCGTGTCGCAAGGCATGCATCGGCCGTCGCGCGCTGTCGAGCGGCGCGGCCGCCGCGGCGTCAGCTGCGCAGGCCGATGCCGCGCTCGAGCAGCACGAGCGCGATCGCGCCGAGCGCGACCGCGAACGCGAGCATGACCGCGTACGCGACGCCCATGCCGACGTCGCTGATGCCGAGCAGGCCGTAGCGGAACGCATTGACCATGTACAGGATCGGATTCGCGTGGCTGATCTCGCGCCACGGCGTGCCGAGCTGGTCGACCGAGTAGAACACGCCGCCGAGGTAGGTCAGCGGCGCGAGCACGAACGTCGGCACCAGCGCGATGTCGTCGAACTTCCTCGCGTAGACCGCGTTGACGAAGCCGGCGAGCGAGAACACGACCGCGGTCAGCAGCACGGTCGACAGCGTGACCCACGGATGGAACAGGTGGATGCGCGTGAAGAACAGCGAGATCGCGAGCACGATCGCGGCGACGAGCAGGCCGCGCATGACCGCGCCGGCGACGTAGCCGGCGAGGATCACCCACGGCGGCATCGGCGAGACGAGCATCTCCTCGACGTAGCGCTGGAACTTCGCGCCGAAGAACGACGAGGAGATGTTGCCGTAGCTGTTGGTGATGACCGCCATCATGATCAGGCCCGGCACGATGTAGTCGATGTAGCCGATGCCGGGCACGATGTCGCCGATGCGGCTGCCGACGAGGCGGCCGAAGATCACGAAGTACAGCGTCATCGTGATCGCCGACGGCAGCAGCGTCTGCATCCAGATGCGCAGGATGCGCACGACCTCGCGGCGCGTGATCGTCGCGAACGCGACGAGGTTCGGCCCGGCGCTCATGCGGCCTCCTTGCCGGCGGCCTTGCCGGTCTCGACGAGGCGCACGAACAGCTCCTCGAGCCGGTTCGCCTTGTTGCGCATCGAGCGCACCATCACGCCGTGCGCGGACAGGCTCGCGAACAGCGAGTTCAGATCGTGCTCGCGCGACATCTCGGCTTCGACCGTCAGCTCGTCGACGCGGACCAGGCGCACGCCGGGCACGTCCGGCAGCGTCGGCGACGGCCGCTCGAGGTCGAGCACTAAGGTCTCGACGTCGAGCTTGGACAGGAGCCGCCGCATCGACGTGTTCTCGATGATGCGGCCGTGGTCGATGATCGCGATGTTGCGGCAGAGCTGCTCGGCTTCCTCGAGGTAGTGCGTGGTCAGGATCACGGTGGTGCCGGCCGCGTTGATCGAGCTCACGAACTTCCACATCGAGCGGCGGATCTCGATGTCGACGCCGGCGGTCGGCTCGTCGAGGATCAGGAGCTTCGGCTCGCTCATCATCGCGCGCGCGATCATCAGCCGCCGCTTCATGCCGCCGGACATCGTGCGCGAGGGCTCGAACGCCTTGTCCCAGAGCACGAGCTGCTTCAGGTACTTCTCGGCGCGCTCGGCCGCGACCGCGCGCGGGATGCCGTAGAAGCCGGCCTGGTTCACGCAGATGTCGAACGGCTTCTCGAACGGATTGAAGTTCAGCTCCTGCGGCACGAGGCCGATCAGGCGCATCGCCGCGCTGCGCCGCGCGCGCACGGAGACGCCGAACACGCGCGCGTCACCGCTCGTCGCGTTGACCAGCGAGGACAGGATGCCGATCAGCGTCGACTTGCCGGCGCCGTTCGGACCGAGCAGCGCGAAGAAGTCGCCGGGCTCGACGCGCAGCGAGATGCCTTTCAGCGCCTCGACGCCGTTCGCATAGGTCTTCTTGAGCTCGACGACGTCGAGCGCGGCAGGGTTCGTCATGGGTGCGCCGGAGAGGTCGCGCGCGGTCGGATCGCGGCAGCCTGTTAGTATAGCGGGCTCGCCGCGCGGGCGAGCCGCGCCGATCGACTCGACATCGATGGAACATTTTCAGCTGCGTCTCGTCGCGAGCCACATGCTCGCGCCGGCGGTCCGCCATCTCGCATTCGAACGCGCCGACGGTCGGCCGTTCGCGTTCGTGCCGGGCCAGTTCGTGCAGATCCATTTCCATTACGACGACGGCAAGCCGACCAAGCGCAGCTATTCGGTCGCGACGGTCGGCGACGGCGGCGGGGGTACGGTCGCGCGCATCGAAATCGCGGTTTCGTACGTCGAAGGCGGCGCCGCGACCGCGCTGCTGTCGCGCCTCGACGAGGGCCAGATCGTCGACGCGAGCGGACCGTACGGCCGCTTCTGCCTCGGCGAGAACGACGCGAATCAGCGCTATCTGCTCGTCGCCACCGGCACCGGCGTGACGCCGTACCGCGCGATGCTGCCGCAGATCCGCGCGCTCGCCGCGTCGCGCGGCTGCACGTTCGCGCTCGTCTACGGCGCGCGTAGCGAGGCCGAGCTGCTCTACGGCGACGAGTTCGAGGCGTTCGCGCGCGAGGTGCCCGGCTTCTCGTTCCACCCCTGCTTCAGCCGCACGCCGCGCGCCGTGCCGCGCGCGCACGACCGCAACGGCCGCGTGCAGGTCGCGCTCGGCGAGCTCGGCCCGAACGCCGAGCACGACATCGCCTACCTCTGCGGCAACCCGGACATGGTCGACGAGGCGTTCGCAATGCTGAAGACGGCCGGGCTGCCGGTGGCGCACATTCGGCGCGAGAAGTACGTGTCTTCGCGCTGAGCGCGGGGGCGGTCGCCTAGCTGCTCGCCGCCCGGAAGGTCCGAACGCCGCCGGGGTCCTGCCGCCCTCTCGTCGGACCGCGGCGCCACCCGCAAACTGGGGTCCGCAAACTGGGGTCAGAGTCGCCTTTCCTCGCAAACTGGGGAACGTAACTTATTATGCGCAGATGGGCCGCAGCAAAATCTGGGTCGGCAAATCCTGGATCGGAGTCGGCTTTTGATCAGCCGCGTCGGAACGCGTAACTCGGATCGGTTTAACAACGTCGGCCATCGGTACTGGAGTTGCGGCACTATCGAAACCGATGCCGGTCGGCAAAGTGTACTCTGACCCCGGTTTCCGGAACTGGGTGCACGGCAAAGGCTGACCACTCGTGCAAGCGACGCCACGGCGCGATCCGGCGGAGTTCGGGCGTCGGCCGTACCGTACGTCGTCGCAACGTCGTGGCGGCGAGCCATCCCTGAGCACGCGGCTGCACTTACGACGAGCCGGAGGATTACGGCTTCCTGTACTCGCACCGCTCGGTCGGTCCCGATGGCCATGGTCGGGCGCCTTCCGCGTGCGCTCCAGCCGGCGCGAGATGAACCGTTGACCGGAACGGAAGGACCCGACGCCGCGTCGTTCGTCGAGCCGAACGCGCCTCGCGGGCCGACCGAATGCGAGCGTCGGACTCGCGAGTCGCGCTCTTCGCGATCAGCGCCGTCGCCGTCGACGTCCGGCCCGGGGCCATCCGGCCGTCCATCCATCCGTCCGCACGGTCGCGGGTCGAATCGACGCGCAGCGCTTGACAGACCTTTCAGCCGTCGTTTAGGGTCGGCGACATGTCGCATCGCAGCAGCCTGCACCCGAGCCTCGATCGCCGCCTCGCCGGCGCGGTCGGCCGCGTGCGCGAGCTGCGCGGCGCGCTGCTTCTTCTTGGACTCGTACTCCTTATTACCAGCGGAGGTGCGGGTTAAGGGCACGCGTCCAGGCAGATAAAGGCTAGGACTCCCAGAAAACCCCGCACCTGGCAACGGATGCGGGGTTTTTTGTTCCCTGAAACCCGGATCGACGACGCGCCGCACGGACGTGGCCGACGCGCGCGGGCCGCTCGGCGGTCGGCGCGGACCTTGTACAGCGAGCAGAACCGGAGCCCGGCATGACTTCCGACATTGCGGCAGAGAGCGAGACCCCCGATCCCGGCGAACCCGGGCCGGACCGCGTACTGATCTTCGATACGACGCTGCGCGACGGCGAGCAGGCGCCCGGCTTCTCGATGAACCGCGCGCAGAAGCTGCGCCTCGCGCACGCGCTCGCGGACCTGCGCGTCGACGTGATCGAGGCCGGCTTCCCGACCGCGTCGGACGGCGACTTCGAGTCCGTGCAGTCGATCGCGCGCGAGATCCGCACGAGCACGATCTGCGGGCTCGCGCGCGCGCAGATGCGCGACATCGAGACCGCCGCGCGCGCGCTCGAGCCGGCCGCGCGGCCGCGCATCCACGTGTTCCTCGCGACGAGCCCGCTGCACCGCGAGCACAAGCTCGGCATGAGCAAGCAGCAGGTCGTCGACACCGCGGCGGCCGCGCTGCGGCGCGCGCGCGAGCTCTGCGCCGACGTCGAGTTCTCGGCCGAGGACGCGATGCGCACGGAACCCGAGTTCCTCGTCGAGGTGTTCGGCGTCGCGATCGAGGCCGGCGCGACGACGATCAACGTGCCCGACACGGTCGGCTACATCACGCCGATCGAGATGCACGAGCGCATCCGCTACCTGAAGGCGAACGTGCGCGGCGTCGAGCGCGCGCGGATCTCCGTGCACTGCCACGACGACCTCGGCCTCGCGGTCGCGAACAGCCTCGCCGCGATCGCAGCCGGCGCGCGCCAGGCCGAGTGCACGCTGGCCGGCATCGGCGAGCGCGCCGGCAACGCGTCGATGGAGGAGATCGTCATGGCGATCGCGACGCGCGCGGAGCTGTTCGGCGCGGCGACCGGCATCGACACGCGCCGGCTGTATCCGGCCGCGCGCCTGCTCTCGCAGCTGACCGGGCAGCCGATCGCGCGCAACAAGGCCGTCGTCGGCGAGAACGCGTTCGCGCACGAATCCGGCATCCACCAGCACGGCATGCTGAAGCACCGCGGCACCTACGAGATCATGCGACCCGAGGACGTCGGCTTCGCACGCTCGGCGCTCGTGCTCGGCAAGCACAGCGGACGCCACGCGCTGCGCGAGCGGCTCGCGACGCTCGGCTACCATCCGGAGGAGGCCGAGCTCGACGGCATCTTCACGCGCTTCAAGACGCTCGCCGACCGCAAGCGCGAAGTGTTCGACAGCGATCTCGAAGCGCTCGCGCTCGGCCGCGACCCGGAGGCCGAAGGGCCGTGGCATCTCGACCGTCTG
Organism: Dokdonella sp.; assembly: GCA_036398645.1. Classification (GTDB taxonomy): domain Bacteria; phylum Pseudomonadota; class Gammaproteobacteria; order Xanthomonadales; family Rhodanobacteraceae; genus Dokdonella_A. The sequence continues at coordinate 14,929 of DASWOS010000318.1, forward strand.
CAGACGGCGAGCCACATCGGCGGCAACGCGTCGGCGAGCGTGCGCCTGCGCCACGACGACGGCCGCGTCGTCGCGCGCACCGCCGACGGCGACGGTCCGGTCGACGCGCTGCTGCGCGCGATCGGCGACGCGCTCGGCCGCGCGTTCGAGCTGGTCGACTTCCAGATCCGCGCGCTCAGCGAAGGCGGCGACGCGCAGGGCCAGGCCGTGCTCGGCGTGCGCTACGACGGCCGCGACCTGCGCGGCCGCGGCGTCTCGACCGACATCGTCGAGGCGACCGCGCTCGCCGCGCTCGAGATCGCCAACCGCATCGAGCACGCCGACCCGGCGCAGCCGGTGCGCCGCTCGGCGCAGGCCGTCTGACGGAGCCCACGATGAATCATGCCGCATTGATCTGGCACAACGGCCGCCTCAAGCCGTGGCACGAGGCGACCGTGCACGTCGGCGCGCACGCGCTGCACTACGGCTCGTCGGTGTTCGAGGGCGAGCGCGTCTACGCGACGCCGCGCGGGCCGTGCTTCTTCCGGCTCGCCGACCACACGCGGCGGCTGTTCGAGTCCGCGCGCATCTACGAGATCGAGCTCGGCTACGACGAGCACGCGATCAACGAGGCCTGCCGCGAGCTGATCCGCGCGAACGCGATGCAGTCGGCCTACGTGCGGCCGATCGCGTTCCGCGGCGCCGGCGGGCTCGGCGTGCTGCCGGCCGCCGGCGCGCCGGTCGAGGTCGCGATCCTCGCGCTCGACTGGGGCGCGTATCACGGCGACGCGCGCGAGCACGGCGCCGACGTCTGCGTGTCGTCGTGGCAGCGGCCCGCGCCGAACACGCTGCCGAGCTGGGCCAAGGCCGGCGGCAACTATCTGTCGAGCCAGCTCGTCGCGCTCGAGGCGCGCCGCGGCGGCTACGCCGAGGGCATCGCGCTCGGCACCGGCGGCCTGCTCAGCGAAGGCGCCGGCGAGAACCTGTTCGTCGTGCGCAAGGGCCGCCTGCTGACGCCGCCGACGAGCGCCGGCATCCTGTCCGGCATCACGCGCGACAGCGTCGTCACGCTCGCCGGCACGCTCGGCCTCGTCGTCGAGGAGCGCGACCTGCCGCGCGAGGCGCTGTACACGGCCGACGAGGCGTTCATGACCGGCACCGCGGCCGAGATCACGCCGATCCGCTCGGTCGACCGCAAGCCGGTCGGCGCCGGCCGGCCGGGTCCGATCACGCGCGCGTTGCAGGACGCGTTCTTCGGCCTGTTCGACGGCCGCACGGTCGACCGCTGGGGCTGGCTCGATCCGGTCGACGACGACGCGAGGATCGCACCTGCCTTCCGCGAGACGTGCGGTCCCGGACGGCCGTCGCTCGATTCCCGCGATCAAGGACGCTCGCACGAGCAGACCGTCGAGGCCGAGGTATGAACGCCCATCCCCGCACCTTGTTCGAGAAGATCTGGGACGCGCACCTCGTGCAGCCGGAGTCCGATGCGGCGCCGGCGATCCTCTACGTCGACCTGCACCTCGTGCACGAGGTCACCTCGCCGCAGGCGTTCGCGGAGCTGCGTGCGCGCGGCCTGCGCGTGCGCCGGCCGGAGCGCGTGCTCGCGACGCTCGACCATTCGACGCCGACGCTGCCGGCCGACGCGTCCGGGCACCGGCCCTACGCGACGGCCGAGGCCGAGCAGCAGGTCGCCGCGCTCGAACGCAACGCACCCGAGTTCGGCATCGAGCTGCACGGCTGGAACAGCGCGCACCGCGGCATCGTGCACGTGATCGGGCCCGAGCTCGGTGCGACGCAGCCCGGCATGACGATCGTCTGCGGCGACAGCCACACCTCGACGCACGGCGCGTTCGGCGCGCTCGCGTTCGGGATCGGCACGACCGAGGTCGGCCACGTGCTCGCGACGCAGTGCCTGCTGCAGCGAAAGCCGAAGACGCTCGCGATCCACGTCGAGGGCCGCTTCGCGCCGGGCGTCGGTGCGAAGGACCTGATCCTGCACGTGATCCGCACGATCGGCGTCAACGGCGGCACCGGCTACGTGATCGAGTACCGCGGCGGCACGATCGAGGCGCTCTCGATGGAGGAGCGCATGACCGTCTGCAACATGTCGATCGAGGCCGGCGCGCGCGCCGGGCTGATCGCGCCGGACGAGACGACGTTCGCGTGGCTCCGCGGCCGGCCGCACGCGCCGCAGGGCGACGATTGGGAGCGCGCGGTCGAGCGCTGGCGGCGGCTCCGCAGCGACGACGGCGCGCGCTACGACGCCGAGGTGCACGTCGACGCGTCGACGATCGCGCCGTCGATCACCTACGGCACGCATCCGGGCATGGTCGTCGCGCTCGGCGACGCGGTGCCGGCCGCGGCGAACGCGCAGGAGCGCCGCGCGCTCGACTACATGCGCTTCGAATCGGGCCGGCCGCTGACCGGCACGCCGGTCGACATCGTGTTCGTCGGCAGCTGCACGAACTCGCGCCTGCCGGACCTGCGCGCGGCGGCCTCGCTGCTGCGCGGCCGGCGCATCGCCGCCGGCGTGCGCATGCTCGTCGTGCCCGGTTCCGAGCAGATCAAGCGCGACGCCGAGCGCGAGGGCCTCGACGACGTGTTCCGCGCGGCCGGCGCCGAGTGGCGCGAGCCCGGATGCTCGATGTGCCTGGGCATGAACGGCGACATCGGCCGTCCCGGCCAGCTGATCGTCAGCAC
>DASWOS010000319.1:0-3514 GCA_036398645.1 Dokdonella sp.
GCCGCATGAACTCCGCGCCGAGTCCCATGCGGCGCAGATGATCCTGCACGCGCAGCAGACGCAATGTGCCGCCGTCGAGTACCGCGACGGCGACCGTCGAATCGGCAACGTCGCCGGCAGAGCGTCCGAGCACGCTCGCCCATTCCATGCGCATCACCAGCACGCGCAGCGCCTCGCGCCCGGCGCCGCTGGCGATCGCCTCGGAGAGCAGGATGCCGCGTTCGACATGGTTGATGCGACCGTCGTCGGCGAGTGCATCGCAATGCGCTTTCCACGACGTCCCCGGCAGGCGCGGCAGTTCGGCCACGCCGACCGCGCTGTTGAGGCGCGGCAGGTCCAGGCGCAGCTCGCAGAAGCCGACGAAGCGTCGTCCGAACGTCGGCGCACCGACCGCCCAGGCGACGCGGAAGACCGGTGCCCAGCTCCAGTGCCGGAACATGTTCATCCAGCCGCGGTTGTCCGGATGGTCGAAGGCGTGTTCCAGCGCGATGTCATGGTAGACCGCCTCCATCAACTGGATCAGCTCCTGGCAGAAGTAGAAGCAGGTGCGGAAGTCGGCACGCGCGGGCAAGTCGGTGCGACGCGCCAGCGGGGTCGACGAGCGCGGCATGTGAAGCTCGGCGACCGGCGGCATGAGGTCGATCCACGACGGATAGATCTGCGCGTCGAGCACCGCGAGCGCGGGTGTGCCGCGCAGCTTGGCGAACAGCTGCGCCATCGCATCGGCGTGCGTCGAGAAGCGGTTCTTCACGCCGTCGAGCGGTGATGCCCAGGCATGCCGGAGCTCGATCAGGATGCGTTCCTTCTGCGGGCCATCGCGGACATCGAGCGCTGCCTGCGGCGTCGCTTCCGAGATCGCCGCGGCGCGTTCGAGCGCGGAGGCGAAGGCGGTCGTCGCCACGTGCTCGCCGAGGCGGCGATAGCTTTCGAACTGCGCCGCGTCGAAGTACTGGTCCGAGGTCGGCTCGTGCGGAAAACTCGGATGCGCCCGCGCGTAGTGCGCGACATCGGTCGGCTCGCTGCCGGTGACGCTCGGCTTCATGTACAGCAGCACACCTTCCCTGCCGTCCGCATAGGCGATCGTGCCGACGGCGCAGCTGCGCGCGGACAAGCCATTCGCGCCGACGCGAAGATCGGCGACGTCGATGCGGATGTCGACGCCGAAATCGACGCGGCATTTCTGCACCGCATCGCCGAGATCGGCGAAGTCGCGATCCGCGTCGGCGCTGGCGTCGACGCAGACGATGAAACGACAGCCGCGCCGGACCAGTTCGTAGAGACCGAGGTTTTCGAAATGGCCGCCGTCCGACAGGTAGAGATGGCGCCCGCCGTCGCGCGTCAGGCCGAGCAATTCGGCGACCAGCCACCCGCCGGAAAACGGCGGCAGCGCGGTGCGCTTCCTGCGCGCATGCGTCGGGTTGGGCAGCCACCAGCCGAGGCGCGCATCGAACAGGGTCAGCAGGAACGTCACCGCGGCCGAGCTGTGATAACCCATGTTCGGGCTCACCGCCGCGCCGGAAATCGCGATCGCGCTGCCGAGAGTCAGCGTCACCGCCACGGGATCGGGCAGGATTTCGCGCGACGATACCGGCGCCGGCGCCGCTGCGGAAACGGGCACCGGTCGTGCCGGAAACGTACCTGCGACCGCCGCCGACTTGTCGCCGATCGGGCATGCGTTCGGATGCGAAGGCGGCGGCAGGTATCCGCAATAGCCGGGCGTCAGGCCGAACGAAGCCGCCTTGCGGTCCTGCCAGTCCAGTTGCTTGGCCGCCACCATGTTCAAGGCGGTGCCGAACAGCGGGAACAAGGGGCGCAGGCCCGCGTCGCGCGAAATCTCCACGACATCGGCGAGCACCAGATCGTCCTGCGGATCGAAATTGGTGATCGGCTCCGGCCGCCGCGCGGCGTTGCTCGCACCGAGATAGCAGCGCACGAGGCGATTGCGATAGAACGCATTCATGCTGAATTCGTTGAGCTCCATCGCGAAGCCGAAGATCAGCCAGACGACGACCGCGCCGGCCAGTACGACCAGAAGAATGCCGCCATGCGACACCGCGCCGCTGGCGAGATAGGCGAGGTAGAGCATGTGGTCGATGTCCTTCGGCGTCGGACCCCAGCCAACCGCCGCGAGAATCGACTGGCCGGCATAGCTGATCAGCACGGTCAGGCCGAGCAGGAACACCCATGGCGCGATGCGCGCGAGGCGATCGAGCAGGCGCGAGCGGCTTTGCGGGTCGCCGACTTTCTGGCTGTACGCGGCGAGGATGCCCGACCCGGACGTGACCGCCCAGGCGATCACGCCGATCCAGCCGACCGCGCGCCACTTCGCCTGCGCAAACGAAAGTCCATAGGTCAGCAGCCATGGCCCGTAGATGGCGAGCGACAACGTGAAACCGACGCCGAGGATGACGGCCGCCGCGGCGCGGCCGCCGACACGCGCCCACACTTCGCGCTGCAGGTCGTTCAGTGCCGGCCCGGCCAGGCCGAGATGCACGATGCCGGTGAAGGTGACCGCCGCCCACAGGCAGGTCGGCCCGATGATGATGGCGTGCCACAGGCCGACCGCGCCTTGCCACGACAGGATGATGTGGCGCGCTGCGACGAGGGCGCAGCCGCCGAGCGCCGCGGCGGCCGCGGTCGAGACGATGAAGCGCAGCGAGTGCAGCATCAGCGGCGAGCGCCAGTCGTCGGAGTCGCCGAGTCGCTGTCGCCAGGCCACGCAGCGATCGAAGGCCAGCCAGAGCATCCAGGCCAGAAAATAGAACGCGGCCGCCGCGGCGCCGAGGTGATCGTCGAGCGACGCCCACGCGGCGAACGCGTTCAGCGGTGCGCCGCTGCCGGCGGCGCTCGGTCCATAGCGCGCGTTGATTCCCCACAGACCGGCCGCTCCGAGCAGGGTCGCGACGGCCGTGGCGAGAATCGCCAGCGCCGCGGCGCGCGCCGCAAACGGCGGCGGCGCCTCGCGCGTATCGGTGACGGCGGCGCCGGCGACGCCCGCGCGTGCGGCGTCGTCGTCGCAGCGGCTTTGCGCCGACGGCGGCGTGCCGATGCCTGCAGGCCGCCCATCCTGCAGCACGCGGTTCGCGCGCGTGGTGATCCATCCGAGCAGCACTGCGGCGGCAACGCCGAGCAAGGCCGCGGTCAGCAGGAATCCGCTCGGCCAGCGCGCCGCGCCGCGTTGCAGCCACGGATACAGCAGCAGCGGCAGCAAGGTGAGCGCGAGGAACAATGCGCACAACTGGATCTGCACCAGCAGCACGTTGCGGACATAGGTGCCGAGCATGCCGAGCGTGTCGCCCGACAACGCCGACGTGTGCGGGCTGAGATAGTTGCTGTACTCGCGCAGATGCAGGACCGGCTGCTGCGGGTCGCCGGGATCGTCGGTCGCAGGCGCCGACGGCTGCGCCGCGCGATCGCGCACGCTCGAACTCAGCACGCCGAACGCGCCGGCGAAACCGCGCCGGCGAATCAGTCCTTGCAGGAATGCGTTGGCGTAGCCGCCGCCGGAAATGGA
>DASWOS010000320.1:0-4815 GCA_036398645.1 Dokdonella sp.
CGTAGCGCAGCTTGCCGACCGCCAGAGGCTCGGCGCCGGCCAGCGGCAGCCGCGCAGAAGGGAGATCGGCCGATTGCAGCATGGAGACGATCGCGTGTCCGCTCGATGACGAACCGCAATGCTAACGCGCGGCGCCGGCGCGGCGAAGGTTCCGCGCGCGGTGCGTGAGGTGGTGGAGCGGCGTGCGGCGCCGAGCCGCGGTGCCGATCCACGCATTCGCGCGCACGACCAGCGGTCGGCACGACCGCGCGCGAAACGATGACGCAACACCGAATTCGCCGCGCGCACGGCCGGCGATCTCGTATGCGCCGGCTGCCACCGCGATTCGCCGACGCGTCCGCCGCACTGCGCATTGACGCCTCCGACCCTGCGGCGTAGCGTCGCCCGACCCCGCGCACGGAGCCGAGCCGATGCGACCGATGTCGACGACCCCGTGGTTCGTGCTGCCGCTCGCGATCGCGAGCGTGTCGGCGCCGGCGTTGTCGCCGCCGGAAGCGGGCGCGCTGCTGCAAGGCCGCTACGACAATCGCGCGCAGGTCGCCGCCGCCGCGGCCGCCGCGCCGGGTGCGGTTCCGCACGTGTCCGTCGCGATCGAGCCGACCGCGCAGCCGGATTGGACGCTCTGGCGCGTCCACCTCGAGGCCGATGCCGAGCATGCGTTCGATCAGACCTGGGCGATGCAGACGCGCACCGAGTACGACGGCAGCACGGCGCTGATTCCGTACTACCCGTACAAGCCGGCCGCGGCGCCGAGCGCGGCGACGTTCGATCCGCAGGGCTGGCTGTCGCTCGAAGCCTGTGCGCTGCGCGGCGCGGCCGCGCCGCAGCGGATTCAGGGCATGTCCGAGGGCGAGCCGTGCGTCGCGGTCACGATGAGCCTCGGTCCGCTGCGGGCGCTGCTGCCGGTCGGGCTCGATCGCGAAGGCGACCGGCTGCAGCTCGATCTGAACTACCGCGGCGCGCGCACGCGCATCGACGCACGCCGCGAGCCCTGACGCACGGCGGCGCCGCCGCGCGATCCGGCGCGGACCACCGCGGAGCTGCGCAGGTCGGTCGCGGCCGCCGCGGCCACGCGGGTTCTTCGCTCGAGGCGCCGGCGGCGCCGCGTCGCGCGTCGAGCGCGGTGCGGTCGCACCGGTCGCGCATCGCGCGGGCCGATGCGTTCGCAGCGCGGCCTGGTTCGCGGACACGGCACCGAGATCGCTGCTCGCGAGGCACACCCTCGACGCACGCATCGTCCGACGCTCCGCCACGCCGCGCGTCGAACCGAACTGCCGGATCGGCGCGCATGCCGCGCCACGCGCTGCTCCCGGTCGGGCCGAACATGCGCGCGTCGCGCGTCCGCTCGCGGGCGGACACGGACACGCGTCGCGCGGCCCGCCGCGCGGTTCGACCGACGGCGCGGCTCAGTCGAGCTCGTCGATCGACTTCGGCCAGCTGTCGTGCAGCAGCCGCGACAGCGCGCGGTCTGCGAGCACGCGGCCGCCGGTCTGGCAGCGCGCGCAGTAGTTCGTCTCGTTGTCGGCGTAGACGATGCGCTGCACCGGCGCGCCGCAATCGGGACACGGCTGGCCGTAGCGGCCGTGCACGGCCATGTCGGCGTGGAACGCGCTGACCTTGTCCGGAACGCGGCCGCCGGCCTGCGCGCGCAGGCGCTCGGTCCACTCGGCGAGCACCGCGCGCGCCGCCGCGAACAGCCGCGCATTGTCCGCGTCGGCGAGCGTCGTGCTCGGCGCGAACGGCGACAGCCGCGCGCGGTGCAGGATCTCGTCGGAGTACGCGTTGCCGATGCCGCTGAACAGGTGCGGATCGGTCAGCGCGCGCTTCAGCGTGTGCCGCCCGCTGCGCAGGCGCGCGACGAAGCCGGCCAGGTCGAGCGCGAACACGTCGGCGCCGCCGGGATCGAGCGCGGCGAGCGCGGTCCGGCCGTGCACGAGGTGCAGCGAGGCGCGCCGCTTGCTGCCGGCTTCGGTCAGCACGAGCACGCCGTCGTCGAATTCGAACGCGGCGAGCGCGTTGCCCGGCGGCTTCGCGCCGGCGGCGAGCCAGCGCAGCCGACCGGCGATCATCAGATGGACGACGAGGAACAATTCGCCGGCGAACGCGATCACGATGCGCTTGCCGAGCCGGCGCAGGCCGACGACCTCGGCGCCGTCGAGCGAGGCGATCGGCGGCAGCGCCGTACGCAGCACGAACGGGTTCCGGATGCGCGCGTGGCGCAGCCGCCGGCCGACGATGCGCTCGGCGAGGCTCTCGACGTAGACGGTCAGGTCCGGCAGCTCGGGCACGTCGCGAGTGTAGCCGCGCCGGCGCGTGGTCCGCAGCGGCGGCGCGAGTCGCGCCGCGGCCGCGCCGGGCCGCGTCAGCGCCGGCCGCCGACCTCGTCGATGTGCAGCAGCAGATCGGCCGGATCCTCGAACACGCGGTACGCGCCGGCGCGCACCAGCTCGTCCTCGGCGTAGCCGCCGGACAGCAGGCCGATGCCGAGCGCGCGCGCGCGCCGCGCGGCGAGCATGTCCCAGACCGCATCGCCGATCACGCTCGCGCTCTGCACGTCGACGCCGAGCCGCTCCGCCGCGGCGATGAACAGGTCCGGGTCCGGCTTCGCGTAGCGCACCTCGTCGCGCGTGACGACCGGCGTCCGCGCCGGATCGACGCCGAGCGCGGCGAGCACCGGGCCGGCGGTCTCCATGCGGCCGCTGGTCGCGATCGCCCACGGGATCGAGCTGCCGCTCAGGTACGCGACGAGCTCCCGCGCGCCGGGCAGCGGCCGGATCGCGCCGGCGCGGCGGTTGTATGCGGCCGCGTGCGCGCGGCGCAGGCGCTCGGCCTGCGCCTCGTCGATCGCGCGGCCGCTCTCGCGCAGCAGCACGTTCGTCATCAGGCCGCCGCTCATGCCGATGCGGCGGTGGATGCGCCAGACCGACAGCACGATGCCTTCGCTCTCGAGCGCCTCCTGCCACGCGAGCACGTGCTGGTAGACGCTGTCGACGAGCGTGCCGTCGAGGTCGAACAGGAACGCGGTCTGCGGCGACGCCTTCATCGCTCGGCTTCGGGCTGCGGAAGCGCGAGTGTAGCCGCTCGCGCGTGCGGTATCCGCGCGCGGGCCGCTCACGCTACGCTTGCCGGATGGCCTATCGCTTCGACGATTTCACGCTGGACCCGGCGACGCGCGAGCTGCGCCGCGACGGCGGTCTGGTCGCGCTGCCGGCGCGCGCGTTCGACTGCCTCGCGTACCTGCTCGAGCACCGCGAGCGCGCGGTCGGCCGCGACGAGCTGATCGCGGCGGTCTGGGGCCGCGCCGACGTCAGCGACGCGCTGCTGAACCATACGATCGTCAAGCTGCGCCGCGGCCTCGGCGACACCGGCAACGAGCAGCGCACGATCCGCACGGTGCCGCGGTTCGGCTATCGCTGGGTCGGAGCGGTCGAGGTCGACGCGGTCGACGTCGCGGCGGCGCCGCCGGCCGCCGAGCGCGCGCCCGCTGCGGACGCCGAGGCGGCGCCGGCGACGGACGCGTCCGCGCTCGACAGCGCGCCGGCCGTCGCAGCGGCCGAGGTCGCCGCGCCCGCCGCCATGCCGCCGCGCCGGCAGCGGCGCCTCGCCGCGGCCGCGCTCGCCGCGCTCGCGGTGATCGTGCTCGCCGCGGCCGCGCTGCTCGCCGCGCGCCGCGCGTCGCCGCCGGCCGAGGTCGTCGACGAGGCGCCGCCGGCCGCGCCGGTCATGGTGCTGCCGGCCGAGGTGTCCGCGTCCGAGGACTGGCGCTGGCTGCGCTACGGTCTGATGGATCTCGTCGCGAACCGCTTGCGCGCCGGCGCGGTGCCGACGGCGCCGAGCGAGAGCGTCGTCGGCTTGCTGCGCCAGCGTGCGGCCGAGAGCGGCGACGCGCTGCTGCACGACGCCACGCTCGCGCGCTCCGCCGCGTTGCGCGTGCTGCCGCGCGTCTCCGCCGGCGCGGACGGCTGGCACGTGCGCCTCGACGCGTTCGGCGCGCAGCGCGCGTTCAGTGCCGAGGCGTCCGCCGCGGACGCGGTGCAGGCCGCGCGTGCGGCCGCGGACCGGCTGCTCGTGCAGCTCGGGCACGCGCGCGGCGCCGCCGCCGAGGAGCTGCCGCCGCGGCTCGAGGCACTGCTCGAGCAGAGCGGCGCCGCGATGCTCGCCGACCGCCTCGACGAAGCACGCGCGCTGATCGTCGACGCGCCGCCGGACCTGCGCGGCGACCCGCATCTCGAGCAGCGCCTCGCGCAGATCGACCTGCGCAGCGGCGACTATGCGGCGGTCGAGACGCGCCTGCACGCGCTGCTCGACCGGCTCGGCCCGAGCCGCGACGCGACGCTGCGCGCACGCGCGGTGCTGACGCTCGCGGCGGCCTACGTGCGCGGCGACGAGCCGGACAAGGCCGCCGATCTCTACGAGGAAGCGATCGCGCTGCGCACGCCGGCGGCCGACCACGAGGTGCTCGGCATCGCGCATCTCGGCCGCAGTGCGCTGTACGCGCGCCAGGGCCGCTTCGGCGACGCGACCGCGGAGATCGCGCGCGCCCGCGTCGAGCTCGAGACGGTCGGCGACGCGCTCGGCGTCGCCGGCGTCGACGTGAACCTCGGCGAGGCCGAGCTGATGCGGCACCGGCCGTCCGACGCGCTGCCGATCCTGAAGAACGCCGTGCGCGAGTTCGAGCGCATCGGTGCGCGCGAGGGCCGCGCCTATGCGCTCGCGCAGCAGGCGCTCGCCGAGGACGAGCTGCTCGAGGTCGACGCCGCGCTGGCGACGACCGAGCGCTTCTGGCCGGCCGAGCAGCACACCAGCAACCAGCGC
>DASWOS010000321.1:0-21118 GCA_036398645.1 Dokdonella sp.
CAAGCTCGACGGCAAGATCACGCTGATCACCGGCGGCGATTCCGGCAGCGGCCGCGCGGTCGCGGTGCTGTTCGCGCGCGTGCGCGCCGACGTGTCCGTCGTCTATCTCAGCGAGAACGAGGACGCCGAGGAAACCTAGCGCTACGTCGAGAAGGAAGGACGCCGCTGCCTGCTGCTGCGCGGCGACGTGCGCGACGCGTCGTTCTGCAACCGCGTCGTCGAGCGCACGCTCGACACGTACGGCAAGCTCGACATCCTCGTCAACAACGCGGCGTTCCAGCAGCACGCGCACTCGCTCGAGGAGCTGACCGAGGAACACTTCGACATGACGATCAGCACGAACCTGTACGGCTACTTCCACATGGCCAAGGCCGCGCTGCCGTACCTGCACGAGGGCAGCTCGATCATCAACACCGGCTCGGAGACCGGCTTCGCCGGCAGCAAGGAGCTGCTCGACTATTCGGCGACGAAGGGCGCGATCCACGCATTCACGAAGTCGCTCGCGAGCAACCTCGTCTCGCGCGGCATCCGCGTCAACGCGGTCGCGCCGGGCCCGGTGTGGACGCCGCTGAATCCGGCCGACCGTCCGGCCGACAAGGTCGCCGAGTTCGGCAGCGGCAGCGAGATGAAGCGGCCGGCGCAACCCGAGGAGATCTCGCCGGCCTACGTGTTCCTCGCCTCGCCGGTCTGCTCGAGCTACATCACCGGTGCGGTGCTGCCGATCATGGGCGGGCCGGCGTAGTGGCTCAGCCGTGCTGGGTCGGCGGACCGTCCGCGCCGGTGCGGCGCGCGCCGGGCGCGGCCGGCAGCGGCGTGGCCGAGGCGAAGCCGTCGAGGTCGAAGTCCGCGTCCGCGTCGAGCTTGCGCCAGGCGCTGACTTCGCCCGGCGAATGCAGCGACCAGCGCGAACGGAACGTGCAGGATTCGTAGATGCCGGCCAGCAAGATGTCGCGTTCTTCGATGACGAACTGGACCGCATCGCCTTCCTTCGGCAACGCGGTCGCGGTGGCGATCCAACTGCTCATGGTGCATTCCTCCTGACGGACCGACCGACGACCCTCCGCCGCGCCGCATCGCGCCGCCGCGGCCGGTCCGGCTCCGGCGGCGCGAGATCTTCGGCAGGCTCCCGCGCCAGTGACTAGCACGCGACGTGCCACGGCTGCGCAGGTGCGCACCTGTGGACACCGGCGCGGGTCACGATGCCCGTGGCGGCGGCAAGCGTTTCGCCGAATCGGAAAGGAATACCGCCGTGCGCGCTCGGCGGTCGTCGATGCGGCGCCGCAGCATCGGCCGGCACGAAAGCTGCAGAGACATCGCGACCGGGCCTTCGGCGCGAAGGCTCTCCTCGATCGAACCGGGAGACGACGATGGCCGAAGGTTCCTCCGTCCCAGGCAAGTTGGACGCGTCGCCGGACGCGGCGGCGGTGCGCATCGGCGCGCGGCTGCGCGCGCTGCTCGACGCGGAATGGCGCCGCGTCGAACGTCATCGAAAGGCGCTCGAATGCGTCTGCGACGCGGCGCTCGAACGCGAATGGCGCGCGACGCTCGAGCACGGCACCGAGCGCGTCGCCGACCTCGTGCACCGGCTCGCCGCGCTCGATCCGGCGCAGTGCGCCGACGCGACACCACGCGATCTCGCCGACGATCCGCTGATCGGCGCGATGGCGCTCGCGATCGGCATCGGCGACCAGGTCGCGGCGCAGGCGGTCGCGCGCGAGTGCGTCGCGCTCGCGGAGGTGCACTACGCGCGCGAGCTCGACGCGCCGCAGCAGGCCGGCCGTGCCGCGCGCACGCCGCCGGCGCGTGCGGCGGATCTGCGCCTGCGCGCCTGATCGCCGCCCCGATCGGCGCGGGTGCGCTCGCGGCGCGCCACCGCAACGTCGATCGAACGCAGGCGGCCGCATCGCACGCGCGCCGCCGCGCGGCGCTCGCCGACTCGTGACGGCGACGCCGGTCGAACGTTCGGCGACGTCGCGCCGGCGAACGCGAGCGTCCGCCTCCGATCGCGCTGCTGCGCCGGCGCGCGGCACCGGCGCCGTCCGCGCGATGCCGCTCGTACGCGATCGCTGACCCACTGACCGAATGCGAATGCTCGGCGAGCCCGGCGGCGACGCCGCCGGCGCGCGCGGACGCGCAGTTCTCGGTCGCATTCGTGCGCCGCGACGCCTCGCGCATCTCGCGGCACGGGGACGCCCGACGACGCGCGCCGATGCGCCGCTCGCCGGCCGCGCGCGCTTCAGCGCGCCTCGGCGCCGTCGCGCCCGGCGTCGCCGGGCGGCACGTCGGCGCCGGGCTCGTCGAGGTACCACGGCACGCTGATCACGGTCACGCGCGAACCGCCGTGGCGCAGCAGGCCGGCGCGCAGGCGGCGGCCGCGATGGCTGTGCAGGACCTGCTGGTACCAGTGCTGCTTGACCAGCTCCGGGATCAGCACCGCGACGCGCCGCTGCGGCTGCTCGGCCTCGATCTCGCGGATCAGCGCGAGCAGCGGCTCGTGGATCGTGCGGAACGGCGCCTGCACGAGCCTCAGCGGCGGCGCGCGCAGGCCGGCCGCGCGCGCGGGCGCCTCGACGTGCTCGCGCCAGCGCTCGCGCAGCGTGCGCTCGCGCTCGTCGTCCTCGGGTCCTTCGAGCTCGGTCAGATGCACGCCGACGACGTCCGGAGACAGGCCGATGCCGAATTCGAGCGCCTTCGCGGCGAGCCGGTTCCAGTGCTCGATCGCGACGAGCACGACCGGCGGCTGCGCGCCTTCGAGCGCGAGCGGCGCGAGCCCGCGGAACAGGCGCTCGACCTCGGCGTAGTAGCTGCGGATCGCGAGCAGCAGGCCGATCACGCACGGCAGCACGAGCACGGTGATCCAGGCGCCCTCGGCGAACTTCGCGACGACGATGACCGCGAGCGCGAGCGCGGTCGTCGTCGCTCCGGTCGCGTTGATCGCCGCGCGCACGCGGTGGCGGCGCCGCTCGACGGCCGATTTCGCCTCGCGCACGCAGGTGCGCCAGTGCGCGACCATCGCCGCCTGCGACAACGTGAAGCTCAGGAACGCGCCGACCGCGAACAGCGGGATCAGCCGGTCGGTGATGCCGCCGAACGCGAGCAGCAGCACGCCGGCGCAGGCGGCGAGATACAGCACGCCGACCGTGTAGACGAGCCGCCGGCCCGACACCGCGAACGGCTGCGGCAGGAAACCGTCGGCGGCGACGCTGCGGCACAGGCGCGGGAACGCGACGAAGCTCGTGTTCGCCGACACGGTCAGCACGCAGACCAGCGCGACCAGCGCGATCGCGTACAGCGCGCCGTGGCCGAGCACGGCGCCGGCGATCTGCGCGAGCACGGTGCGGTAGCCCGGACGCGTCTGATCCATCGCGGCGACGCCGTAGGCCGGCGCGAGGTACGCGATGCCGGCGAGCAGCACGCCGAGCACGAGCACGAGCAGAGCGAGCGTGCGCGTGCCGTAACGCACCGACGGCTCGCGGAACGCGCCCATGCCGTTGCTGACCGCCTCGACGCCGGTCATCGCGGTGCAGCCGCTCGCGAACGCGCGCAGCAGCAGCCAAATCAGGCTCGCGCCGCGGACGGCCGCGCCGGCGTGCGGCGCCGGCGGCGGCGTCAGCGCGGCCGGATGGCCGCCGGCGGCGAGCGCACGCGCGGTGCCGATCACGACGATCGCGACGAAGCTCGCGATGAACGTGTAGGTCGGCAGCGCGAACAGACGGCCGGACTCCTGCGTGCCGCGCAGGTTCGTCAGCGTCAGCAGCGCGAGCACGCCGAGGCAGAGCGCGAGCGTGTGCGCGTGCAGCGACGGCAGCAGCGAGACGAGCACGGCGACCCCGGCCGAGATGCCGACCGCGACGTTCAGCACATAGTCGATCATCAGCGCCGCCGCCGCGAACAGCGACGGCAGCACGCCGAGGTTGCAGCGGGCGACGTAGTACGCGCCGCCCTGGTGCGGATAGGCGCGGATCGTCTGCCGGTACGACACGAACAGGATCACGAGCAGCGCGACGATCGGCAGCGTGACCGGCCGCAGCCAGTGCGTGCCGGCCGTGCCGAGCACGGCGAGCACGGCGAGCGCCGCCTCGGGTCCGTACGCGGACGAGCCGAGCGCGTCGAGCCCCATCGCCGGCACCGCCTCGAACGTGCCGATCTTGCGCTCGCGCGCATCGCGGTTGGCGAGACGGCGGCCGAGCAGCAGCTTGCCGAGGTCCATGGGCGAGGGCTCCGGTCGCGTCAGCGCGCGCGCTGCGGATCGAGTGCGGCCGCGGCGCGCCGGCCGCCGCGATCGGCCGCCGCGCAAGCCGGAACGAAGCCGGTCCGGCCGCCGTGCATCGGACGCGCGCGGCTCACGACGCCGCCCGCCGCTGCACGTCCGCGCGCGCGTCGTCGACGAGGCGCCGGTACAGCGCGAGGTACGCGGCGGTCGTGCGCCGCGCGTCGAAGCGCGCCGCGGCCGCGGCGCGGCACGCGGCCGGGTCGATGCGATCGGCGTTCCGGATCGCCGCGGCCATCGAGGCGACGTCGTCGACGAGGTAGCCGGTCACGCCGTGCTCGACGAGATCGGCGAGTGCGCCGGCGGCGCGGTACGCGACGACCGCGGTGCCCGCCGCGAGCGCCTCCATCGCGACGAGCGACGAGGTCTCGGCGGCACGGCTCGGCACCAGCACGCAGCGCGCGGCGGCGAGCAGGCGCCGCTTGCGCGCGCCGGCGAGCGCGCCGATCCAGCGCCGTCGCGCGTCGAGCCGCGGCGCGACCTCGGCGTCGAAGTAGCGCCGATGCGCCGGCCACTCGAACACGCGGCCGGCGGCGAGCAGCGGCACGTCGGCGCGCTTCGCCGCGTCGATCGCGTCGTGGAAGCCTTTCTCGGCGCAGACGCGGCCGAGCACGAGCGCGAAGCCGTGCTTGCCGACGCGCGGCGCGAATGCGTCGAGGTCGACGCCGTTCTCGATCGGCGGCAGCAGCGCGACGTCGTGCGGCGCCGCGCGCGCCTGGCGCGCCGAGACCGGCTGCAGATGCACGCCGGGGCGCGGCCGCAGCGCGGCCGGCGCGTACCAGTCGAGCGGCAGGTGCAGGCTGACCAGCGCCGGCGGCGGCGTCGGCGGCAGATACGCGTCGTAGTCGGTGCCGTGGCAGTGCACGAGATCGACCGGCGTCGCCGCGAGCGTGCGCGCGATCGCCGCGCGCACGGCGCGCTGCACGCGTGCGCGCGCCTGCTCGTCGATCGCGCCGTGCACGCGCGGGACCGCGACGAGCCGGCCGGCGACGCGCGAGCCGGCGCAGGCGACGACGAGCGAGCGGTGGCCGGCGGCGACGAGCGCGCGGTCGAGTTGCGCGAGCACCTGCTCGGCGCCGCCGACCGCGTCGGTCTCGATCGGCGCGAACGGGAACGCGACGTTCAGCACGGTCAGGCGCATCGCGCGGCCGCGAGATCGAGCTCCGCGAGCGCCTGCGCGGCGAGCGTGCGCCAGCCGGCGCCGGTGACCGCCCAGCCGAAGCGGTCGTAGTACGCGCCGTGCGCGGGCGGGGCCGTGAAGTCGTAGGCCGGCGCCGCGCGATAGGGCTCCGCGTCGAGCGGGAACGGCGCGAGCGTCGCCTGCTGCGTCGCGAAGCAGGCCAGCGCGCGCGCCTTGCACTCGCGTTCGGGCAGCGTCAGCCGCACGGCGCGCTCGCGCCGGGCCGGATCGGCACGGAAGCGGCCGCGCACGACGCCGCCGTCCGCGCCGAGGTGATACGACGCGAACTCCGCGATCGCCGGCGCGCGGCCGCGTTCGCGCGCGAGCCGCGCGCAGGCCGCGTGCACCGCGAATGCGGCGGCGTCGTGATCCGGGTGGCCGTACTCGAACGGATGCGTGATCACGAGCTCGGCACCGGCGAGGTCGGCGCGCAGGCGCTCGGCGAGCTCGACGAGGCGGAACGCGGCGCCCTGGTCCGGACAGTCGTAGGCGAGCGCCGCGCGCGGCTTCGCGCCGAGCACGCCGAGCGCGCGCGCGAGCTCGGCGCGGCGCGCTCGCGCGTAGTCCTGCCAGCCGGCGCAGCCGGCACGGCGCGCGTCGGCGAGGTCGCGCGGCGCGCCGTCGGTCAGATGGATCAGCGTCAGCCGGCCGAGCCGCGCGAGCCGCGCGCCGAGCCCGAGCGTCTCGTCGTCCGGATGCGCGGCGACGACCGCGACCGGCGCGTCGATCGGTTCGCCGGCGGCGAGCACATCGATCATCGTGCGACGCGTTCCGGCCGCGCGCCTGGAACCGCGTGCGCGTACTCGGCGAGCCACGCGGCGAGTGCGTCGGCGAGCTGCGCGACGAGTCCGTCCCAGTCGCCGGGCCGCGGCTGGCGCAAGAGGCGCATCGTCGGATACCACGGCGAGTCGGCGCGGCGCTCCATCCAGCGCCAGTCGCACGGCTCCGCCAGCAGCGTCCAGACCGGCACGCCGAGCGCGCCGGCGAGGTGCGCGGTCATCGTGTCGACGGAAATCACGAGGTCGAGCTCGAGCATGCGCCGCGCGAGCTCGGCGAGGTCGCGGCAGGCGGCGTCGACGGCCGGCAGCGGCGGCGTCGCCGGCGGGTACTGCAGCGAGACCCAGCGCACGCCGCGCAGCGCGGCGAGCGGCGCGAGCGCGGCGTCCGGCACCGAGCGCGACGCGTCCCAGTCGCCGGCTCGCCAGGCGAGCCCGACGCGCGGCACCGCCGCTGCGTCGCGCCGCCGGCACGCGCGCGCGACGCGCAGGTACGGCGCCTCGCGCGGCACGTCGGCGAGCTCGAGGCGCAGCAGGTGCGGCAGCTCCATCAGCTCGAGGTCGAGATCGCGCTCGACGTCGGGCGCGCCGTCGTGCAGCGGCAGCACGCGGTCCGCGCCGGCGACGCCGTCGAGCAGGCCGAGCAGCGCCGGCTGCGCCCACAGTACGACCTCGCGCGCGCGCTCGCGCAGGCGCGGCAGCAGGCGCACGAACTGCAGCGTGTCGCCGAGGCCGTGGTAGCAATGCACGAGCACGCGCCGGTGGTCCGGCGCGCGGCCGTCCCAGAGGAACTGCAGATGGCGCGGCCACGCGAAGCAGTCGACGCGCTCGGCGACGCGGCGGGCGAGCACCGCATCGCTGACCCGCCACGCCGCGGCGAAGTCGCCGCGGCGCATCGCCGCGGTCCACGGGTCGGTGCAGAGCGCGTCCATCGCCGGTGCGCTCCGCGTCAGAACGCCTCGCCGTAGCCCGGCGGCAGGCCGAGGTGGCGTGCGACGCCGGCGCCGACGTCGGCGAAGCTCGCGCGGCGGCCGAGCGGCGCGCGCGCGACGGCCGGGCCGAACGCGAGCAGTGGGATGCACTCGCGCGTGTGGTCGCTGCCGGGCCAAGTCGGATCGCAGCCGTGGTCGCCGGTCACGACGACGAGGTCGTCGTCGCGCAGCCGGTCGACGAGCTCCGGCAGCCGCGCGTCGAACGCCTCGAGCGCGGCCGCGTAGCCGGCGGCGTCGCGGCGGTGGCCGTAGAGCGTGTCGAAATCGACGAAGTTCACGAACACGAGGCCGCCGTCGCCGAGCATGCGCGCGGCGTCGAGCGTGCGCTCGAACACCTGCGCGTTGTCCTCGCCCTTGAGCTCGCGTCCGGTCGCGTCGTGGCAGAACAGGTCGCCGATCTTGCCGATCGAGACGACCTCGCGGCCGGCCGCGGCGGCACGCGCGAGCAGCGTGCCGGGCGGCGGCGGCACGCCGTAGTCGCGCCGGTGCGCGGTGCGCGTGAAGCCGGTGCGCGGCGTGCCGACGAACGGCCGTGCGATGACGCGGCCGACGCGCAGCGGGTCGAGCAGCTCGCGCGCGACCTCGCAGAGCCGGTACAGCCGTTCGAGGCCGAACGCGTCCTCGTGCGCGGCGATCTGGAACACGCTGTCGGCCGAGGTGTAGCAGATCGGCCGGCCGCTGCGCAGGTGCTCGGCGCCGAGCTCGGCGACGATCTCGGTGCCGGACGCGTGGCGGTCGCCGAGGATGCCGTCGATGCCGCCGCGCGCGCACAGTGCCTCGATCAAGGCCGGCGGAAAGCACGGCCGCGTCGGCGGGAAGTACGTCCACTCGAACTCGACCGGCGTACCGGCGATCTCCCAGTGGCCGGTCTGCGAATCCTTGCCTTTCGAGATCTCGGCCGCGCAGCCGGCTCGGCCGGCGTGCCAGCGCGCGAGCTCGAGGCCCGGCGGCGCCGCGCCGGTCGCCGCGCGGCAGGCCTCGCCGAGACCGAAGCCGGCGAGGTTCGGCAGGTTCAGCGCGCCGCCGCGCACGCCGGCGCGGTCCGCGTCGCCGTCGGCGCAGCGCTGCGCGACGTGGCCGACGGTGTCCGCGCCGACGTCGCCGTACGCGGCCGCGTCCGGCGCGCCGCCGACGCCGACCGAATCGAGCACGAGCACGAACGCGCGGCTCATGCGGCGCTCGCGACCGCTCCGTCCGTGGTGGTCGCGGCGCGCGCCGGCGCATAGCGCTCGACCATCCGCGCGCAGAACTCCGCGTACAGGGTCGGATCGCGCGGCGCGCTGGTGTGGTGCGGCAGCACGCCGAGATGCTCCGGCGTGAAGCAGAACGTCAGCGTCACGTCGAAGTCCGCGAGCGCGGCCATCTGGCGGTCGAACCAGACCAGCGCGTTCGGCCGGAACGAGTCCGCCCACGACAGCCCGGTGCGCAGATGGCGCACGCCGAGCCGCTTCAGCCACGCGACCGCGTCGTCGAGGCGGTGGTCCTCGAAGTGGAACCATTGGCACAGTCCGGCCGCCGGCGCGTGGCGCGCGAAGCGCTCGAGCGCCGGCTTCGGCGTGCCGTCTTCGCGCAGCAGGCCCATGTGGAAGTGCCGGTAGTACGACGAGCCCTCGGCTTCCTTGTGCCGCGTCGTCGCTTCACAGGTGTGCGGCAGGTCGTAGAGGCTGTACCAGTGGATGCGCGGCACGCGCCCGACCAGCAGCTCCATCGTGCGGTCGACGCCCCAGGCCTGCACCTCCTCGGCGCCGAAGCTCGACACGCCGACTTCGGTGACCCAGACCGGGCGATCGGTCAACGCGGCGATCTCGGCGACCTTCGCCGGCCACGCGTCGATCTGCCAGAGGTTCCAGTCGAGCGGGAAGCCGTGCACGGCGACGACGTCGACCTCGGCGAGCACGCCGCGCGAGTCCATGTTGCGGATGAACGCCGGATCGATCGGCGAGATGCCGCCGAGCACGCGCGGCAGCGCCGGGTTCACCGCGCGGATCGCGCGGGCGGCGAGCTTGGCCATCTCGGCGAAGCGCGACCAGTCCGGGTCGACTTCGGGATCCCAGTGCGACTTGTTGTTCGGCTCGTTCCAGAGCATCACGGCTTCGATCATCGCGGCATCTCCGTTCCGAGGGTGGGCGCCGGCGGCGGCGTGCGCGCGGCCGGCGCCGCCGGGGCGAGGTCGGCGAGCAGCTGCATCGCGGCGCGGTAGCCCGACAGCGTGCCGACGTCGACGTAGGCACGGCCGGCGCGCACGCCGCGCGCGCGGCCGCCGCACGCGATCCAGGCGTTGACCAGCGTGCCGATGTATTCGTCGCGCGGCTCGCGCGAGAGCCACAGCCGGTACAGCTCGTCGAACACGCGCGCCGGCATCTTGAACGCGCCCCAGATCCAGCGCGTGCCGGGGTCGGCCTGCTTGACGCGGATCTCGCGCACGTGGTCGTCGGCGTCGAGCACGACCGCGTCGAACAGCTCCGGCCGCTCGACCGGGAACAGCAGGAACGACAGCGCGTCGTCGCCGAGCGCGGCGAGGCCGTCGTCGGGGAACCAGACCGTGTCGGGCAGGCCGATCGCGACGCACTCGCCGTCGCCGATCAGCGGCCGCGCGCGGAAGATCGCGTCGCACAGGCCCGACGGCTGCGGCTGCACGACGTAGGCGAGCCGCGCGCCGCCGAACTCGCCGCCGAAGTACTCGAGGATGTCGGACTTGCCGGCGCCGATGACGAAGCAGATCTTGTCGGCGCCGCCGAGGATCAGGCGCTCGACGAGGTACTCGGCGACCGCGCACGGCCGCTGCACGTCGTCGAGCACGCGGCTGCCGACCGGCAGCAGCTCCTTCGAGAACGCGAGCGGCTGGATGCGGCTGCCGCGTCCGGCGGCCGGGATGATGCCCCACATGTCAGACCTCGGCTCCGGCCGCGGCGCGCGGCGCTTGCGTCGGCGCGCTCGCGCGCGCCGCGCAGGCCGCCTCGAACAGCGCGACGAGGCGGCGCGCGCGATGCGTCGCGGTGTGCTCGGCGAGCGTGCGCTCGCGCGCGGCGCGGCCGATGCGGCGCAGCGTCGCGTCGTCGAGATCAAGCGCGGCGAGCGTGTCGTCGACACCGCGCGCGAGCAGGATTTCGCTGCCCGGCGCGTAGAACGTGGACAGGCCCGGCCAGTCGTCGCCGAGGATCGCGGCGCCGCACGCGGCCGCCTCGAACAAGCGGCCGGACGGACACCAGCCCATGCGCGCCATCGGCGCGCGCGTGACGTTCAGCGTCAGCCGCGACGAGCTCAGGAACGCGGCGTGCTCGGCCGGCGGCACGTGCGCGACGAAATGCACGTTCCCGGTCCACGGGAAGTCGGCCGGGTATTGCGCGCCGCCGATCAGGAACCGGCGCTGCGGCCGCGCGCGCGCGGCGCGCACGAACAGCTCGACGAGCGCAGCTTGGCGGTCCGCCGAGTACGTGCCGAGCCAGGACAGGTCCGCGCGGTAGCGCGCGTCGACCGCGACCGGCCGGTGCAGGTCCGGGTCGACGTGGCCGTACAGCGCATGCGCGTCGCGCGCGCCGAGGTCGCTGCGCAGCCGCTCGAGCGCCGGGCCGCCGGCGTAGCTCAGCACGAGGTCGTACATGCCGAGGCCGTCACGGCCGAGATAGTCGACCGTCTCGCCGGCGTCGAGCCGCGCGAACGTCGCCGGCGTGTCGAGATCGTAGAACGCCGCGAGCGGGCGGCCCGCGTCGAGCATCGCCGCGCGCGCGTCGAGCGCGTCGGGGCAGTACGAGGTCGTGATCGCGGCGTCCGCGTCGGCGAGCTCGGCTTCGGCACGGCGGCGTGCGGCGCGCCACGACGGATACAGCACGAGCGTGCCGGCCGGCAGCGCGTGCGCGTCGCGCGTCTCCGCGTAATACGGCACGTCGCGCTCGAAGAACACGACGCGGTGGCCGAGCCGCGCGAGCGCGGTGCACAGCCCGCGCCACAGCGTCGCGTGGCCGTTGCCCCACGACGAGCTGATCGTGAGGCCGAAGACGACGATCTTCATGCGCCGGCCCGCGCGTTGACGAGATCGACGCGCAGCCCGTCGGTGCTGCCGTGCAGTACGGTCAGCGAGGCCGGATCGACGCGGACGCGCATGTACTCGTCGGGCGTGCGGCCGAGCGCGTGCAGCACGACCGCGCGCACGATTTCCGCGTGCGTGACGAGCACGAGCGTCGCGCCGGCGAAGCGCGCGGCGAGCTCGCGCAGGTGCGCGACGACGCGTGCCTGCACGTCGGCGATGCGCACGCCCGCCGGCGTGCACGCGGTGCTGCGGCGCGTGTTCCAGCGCCGCCAGTGCGGATCGTGCTCGAGCTCGGCGAAGCGGCGGCCGCTCCACGCACCGAAGTCGATCTCGTCGAGCGCGTCGCAGGTGCGCAGCTCGCACGCGCTCGCCGCGGCGATCGCGCGTGCGGTCTGCTGCGCGCGCCGGCGCGGGCTCGCCTCGACGAGCGTCGGCCGCACGGCGCGCAGGTGCGCCGCGACCGCGCCGACCTGCCGCTCGCCGTAGGCGTCCAGCGGCGCGTCGACGGCGCGGCCGAACAGCACCTCGTCACTCTGCGCGCACTTGGCGTGTCGCACGAAGATGAAGCGAGTGTCCATGCTCGGAGGCGCTCCGCGATCGGGGGCCCGGCTGCGTGCGCGACGTGCGGCGCGGCTGCGGGGAACGGATGAACTCGAGCGTCAGCTCGTGCGCGACGTGGTCGGGAAACTGCTGCGGCGGCGACTTCATGAAGTAGCTCGACGGGCCGACGATCGCGCCGCCGAGCTTGCGGTCGAGCGCGAGCTTCGCGCAGCGCACCGCGTCGATGACGACGCCGGCCGAGTTCGGCGAGTCCCAGACCTCGAGCCGGAGCTCGAGGCTGAGCGGCGTGTCGCCGAACGCGGTGCCTTCGAGGCGGATGTACGCGGTCTTGCGGTCGGTCAGCCATTCGACGTAGTCGCTCGGGCCGACGTGGATGTTCTCGCTCGCGACCTCGACCTGGCTCGTCACCGAGCGCGTCTTCGACAGCTTCTTCGAGGCGAGGCGCGCGCGGTCGAGCATGTTCTTGAAGTCCGCGTTGCCGCCGAAGTTCAGCTGGTAGGTGCGGTCGAGCCGCACGCCGCGCTCGCGCAGCAGGTTCGCCAGCACGCGATGCACGATCGTCGCGCCGACCTGGCTCTTGACGTCGTCGCCGATGATCGGCAGGCGCGCTTCCTCGAAGCGGCGGCGCCAACCCGCGTCGGACGCGATGAACACCGGAATGCAGTTGACGAACGCGCAACCGGCCTCGAGCGCGCGCTCGGCGTACCACTCGCTGGCGCGCTGCGAGCCGACCGGCAGGTACGACACCAGCACCTCGGTGCCGGTGTCGCGCAGCACCTGCGTCACGTCGGCGACCGGGCGCTCGGACTCGGTGATGTCGTCCCAGAGATACGGCCCGATGCCGTCGAGCGTGCGGCCGCGCTGCACGACGACGTCGGTGCGAGGCGGCTCGGCGAACACGCGCGTGTTGTTCGGCTTGCACATCACGGCTTCGGCGAGATTGCGGCCGACCTTGCCGGCGTGCACGTCGAATGCGGAAACGACTTCGACGTCGCGCACGTGATAGGGGCCGATCGACGCGTGCATCAGGCCCGGAATCTCGCCGTCGTCGGGCGCGTCGCGGTAGTGCGCGAGGCCCTGCACGAACGCGGACGCGCAGTTGCCGACGCCGACGATTCCAACGCGGACGGACTTGGCGTTCAAGGTGATCTCCTGTTTGCGAGACGGGCTCGTGAGTCGCTGCCGGCCGATGCAGGAATCGTGCTAGCGCGGACCGTGGCGTGCAGGTACAAACGTTGCGGCACGACGGCCGCGGCCGCAGTGCGCGAGTGCGTACAACGCGACCGGCTTGCGAATTTTTTTCTGCGGCGGACGTGCGCGGCGAGCACGGTACGCGCGGGCGAAAGCCGGGTTCTTCGCGGCCGAAGCCGACGTGCACGTGCAGAGTCTGCTTCGCGACGAGGGGTCGATTGCGGCCGACGAACGAGCGCGGCGGTTCGTGGGCAGCGCCGTGGCCGAGCTCGGTTGCGGGCGACGGGTGAGGCGGCTCCGGATCGCGCTCGCGACGCGCCGTGACGTCGCGTGCTGCGCGCGAAACCTCGCGCTGCCGGCGCTCTGCCGCGCTCGCTCGAGCGTCGCGCAGAACGCGGACGCCTGCGGCGCCTTCGCCGCCGAGCCGGCGTTCGTCGAAGTACTGGAGCAGGGGGCGGCGACATCTACGAACCGGATCGTTCGCGCCGTCCACCCGCGCGGTGCGCGGCGTGGGCCGGCCTCGCGCTAACATCCGGCGATGGACCCGGCCGAGTTCCGCCAGGCGCGCTCGCGCGGCGCGTTCGTCTATGTCGTCGCGTGCCGCGCCGACAACCGCTTCAAGATCGGCTTCTCGCGCGATCCGGAGGACCGCTGGCGCACGCTGCACCGGCGGTATTTCGAGTTCTTCGATCTCGAGCGCGGTGCGCTCGTCGCCGCCGCGCGCGTCGCCGATGCACGCCGGCTCGAGCGCGCGCTGCTCGACGCGTTCGCGCCGTACCAATCGCTCGCGCCGCTCGAGGTGCCGCTCGCGGCGGCCGGACACACCGAATGGTTCCGCGGCGCGCTCGACGAAGCGGTCGAGCTCGCCGGCGAGCATGCGCGTGCGCACGGGCTCGACCGCCGGCGGCCCGGCGACTGGCTGCGCGAGGTCTACGGCGCGCGCGTGGACCGCGTGTTCGGCTGGTCGGCGGCGCTGTTCGATGCGGTGGAGTACGAGCGCGAGAACCCGTGCGCCGGCACCGGCTCGGCGCCGGCCGTGCGCATCGAGCGTGCCCTGCGCGACGCGCTCGATGCGTTCGGCTCGCTCGGCTTCGACGTCCGCGGCGCGCTGCGCGCCGACGTCGCCGCGTGGTATGCGCGCGACGGCGGCGCGAGCGCCTAGCCCTGCTTGCGCTTGCCCGGCGGCGGCGCCTGCGGCGCCTCGCTGCGGATCTTCTGGAGCAGCTCGCCGCACGGGCTCGTGTCGTCGTCGCGGCTCGGCGCGATCAGCGGCAGCAGCGCGGCGACCGGCGTCGCGACGACGCCGAGCGCGACCGCGCCGCCGCCGCGCGCGATCAGGCCGCCGGCGTGCACGCCGACGTTCGGGTCCGCGAACGTGCCGCGGACGTAGAGCGGAGAGCGCAGCGAGAACACGCGCAGCCCTTTCGTGTGCGGCGTGATGTCGAGGTTCATGCTCTCGGCGGCGAAGTTCACGTTGCCGTCGAGATCGATCAGCGCGTTGTCGGTGTCGATGACCGCGAGCCGTGCGTCCATCAGGCCGTCCTTGGCGACGAAGTCGGTCGCGGCGCAGTTGATCTTGACCGGTTCGTCGCCGAACAGCTTCACGACGACGTAATTGCCGAGGTTCAGGCCGGCCAGCTCCATCAGTTCGCGGCTGACGACGCCGTGGTCCATGACCATCTTCAGCTCGCCGTTCGACGAGCCGAGCAGCGCGGCGACCGAGTTGCCGGTCGCGCTCAGCGCCGCGTCGGCGTTCAGCTCGCCGAGCGCGTCCTGCATCGTCTTCATCTTCGGGAACAGCTCGCGCAGCTTCAGGCCGCGCGCGTTCATGCGCAGCTCGCCGCGCATCGGCGTCGTGCTGCCGTCGAGCGCGATGTTCGAGCGCAGCCGACCGTCGGCGAAGCCGAAGTCGAGCGGCTCGAGCGACAGCTTGCCGCCGTCGAGCACGACGTGCGTGCGCAGATCGCTGATCGGCAGCTCGGCGCCGTGCACGATGCGCTTGCCGTCGAGCTCGACGTCGGCATCCATGACCTTCCAGCGCTCGGTGCGGAACGGATCGTCCGGCAGCACCTTGCCGTTCGCCGGCCGCTTCGGCGCATCGCTGCCGCCGGGCGGGGTCGCGCGCGTCGCATGGCTCTTGTCGCCGGTGTCGAGGCCGATCAGCGGGCCGAGGTCGGCGACCTGCAGCTGATCCGAGCGCAGCTTGCCGTCGAGCTTTGGCCGCGGCGAACGCTGCGCGTACGTCACCGTGCCGTGCAGGTCGCTGCCGCCGACGCGGCCGTTGAAGTCGGCGTAGGTGAACGTGCTCGCGTTCTTGCGCAGCGTCGCGGTCAGATGGCCGTCGGTCTCGAACGGCGGCGTATCCGGCAGCGCGACGCCGAGCACCGGGTACAGATGCGCCATGCTGTCGCCGGCCAGGCGCAGGTGCAGGTCGACCGCGTCGAGCGCGGTCGGATCGGTCATCGTGCCGACGAGCGCGATGCGCACGTCGCCGATGCGCAGGTCCGCCTGCAGCGGGAACGGCTGGTCGCCGCCGCGCAGCGCGAGCACGCCGCCGGTCTTGCCGGTGCCGGACACGCGCGCGCCGTTGTAGGTGCCGCTCGCCTCGATGCCGAACGCGTATTCGCCGCCGCGCTTGCGCACCGCGGCCTTGCTCGCCGCGTCGCCGGGCTCGCGGCCGAGGATCTCGTCGAACGGAATCGGCTTGCCGAGCGGGTCGATGCGCACGTCCACGTCGAGGCGGTCGGCCGCGTCGTGCAGCGTCACGCGGCCGGTGTCGAAGCCGACGACGCTCAGGTCCGGCGTCCACGACGACGGGCTGCCGCCGGAATCGGCGAGCTCGAACGTCCAGTTGTTGCGGCCGTCGGCGCGCTTCTCGAGATGGACGGTCGGCTTAGCCACGCGCAGGCCGCGGATCGTCACGCGGTGCGCGAGCAGCGGCAGCAGGGAGAGCCGGAAGTCGACGCCGTCGACGTGCGCGAACTCGCGCTCCTTCGCCCACGACGGATTGCCGACGACGAGGTCGGCGACGCTGATCGCCGGCCCCGGCAGCCAGCCGTGCGGCGCGCGCCGCCAATGCACGGCGAGATCACCGCGAATCTCGAACGGGCGGCCGATCGCGGCGCTGACCTTCGCGTTGATGTACGGACGTGCGCGG
Source organism: Dokdonella sp. (assembly GCA_036398645.1). Lineage (GTDB taxonomy): Bacteria > Pseudomonadota > Gammaproteobacteria > Xanthomonadales > Rhodanobacteraceae > Dokdonella_A. The sequence goes on from DASWOS010000321.1 coordinate 16,155, forward strand.
TTCCAATCGAACGTCGCGACGAAGACGACGACCGCGAGGACCAACACGGCGACGACGCCGAGGACCCACGCCAAGATCCGATTGCGGCGCTTCATGGCCGCTGCGGATCAGGCGCTCTTCGCCGCGCGCGTGCGGCGACGCGGAGAAGCCGTCGAGGAGCGCGCCGCGCTGCGCGCTTCGGCGCGCGCGACGCGATCACGCCGCGTCTCGTAGAGGCGACGCAGCACCCAGCCGAGCGCGATGCCGGCGACCGCGGCCGCGGCGACCGATTCCAACGGCCATCGCGCCAGCGTGTCGCGCGTGTAGCGGTCGCCGCGACGCAGCGTGCGCGACGCGCCGTCGGCGAGCGCCTGCACGAGGTCCGCGCCTGCGGCGCCGCCGGTCGCGAGCGCACGTTGCGCGTCGTCGGCGGCGAATGCGAGCTTGCGGCGCATCGCCGACGGCAGCTCGCCTACCGAATCCAACAGCCGGCCGTACGAGAGATTCGTCATGCTCGGTCCTCCTCGCAAATCGATGGGCGGTTCCCGCGTGCGCCGGCGGCGACCCTGCGGGCCGACGTCGCCGACGCGATTTCCGATCGGCCGGCGCGGCCCTTCGCGGGCCGCGCCGGCGGGCTGCTCCGCAGCCACTGCACGATGCGGGTGGAACGCGCAGCGCCACACCGTGTGGCTGCGGGTCGCGGAGCGCCGAATCCGATTCGTCCACCGCGGCCGGCATCGCGTCGTGCGATGCCTCGTTCCGGTTCCATTGCACCGGTGAGGAATGTAGGGGGCCGCGTTCGACCGTAACCTGAATCGTCCGGCGCCGTGCGCACGCGTCGGTTCAGCTAAAGTCGGAACGCATCGCGCGAACCGCTCGTGCAAGGGGGACGCGCTGCACCTGCGGAACGGCCGCCACCGCGCATCGAAGCGCGTGCGCGTCGCCGCGTCTGCATCGCGAGGGCCATGCGCGCGACGGCGCCGCCGCGCTCGTGAGCGGTCGCGCATCGACGCTGCGCGCATGCTGCACCGTTCCTCGCCGGCGCGGCGGCGTCGCGCTATGTTCGGCGCGGCCCGCGCGGGGCCGACGGCGCGGGCGCCGCGTCCACGCGCGACCGCGACCCCAAGCTCGCGCCGATGCCGAGGTAGCGCAGATGACTCCACTCGACAAGCCGTTGCGCCGCGAGCTGATGCTCGGCGACAAAGCCTATACGCTGACCGTCGATCCGCACGGGCTGAAGCTCGTCGAGAAGGGCCGGCGCAAGGGCCTCGAGCTCGCGTGGAACGATCTCGTCAACGGCGACGCCGGCGTCGCCGCCGCGCTGCAGGCGTCGCTGCGCGAGCGCTAGACGCGAGCGCTCGCACCGAGGCGACGCGGCGGCGTTCGACCGGATGCTCGACGACGGCGCGCTGCAGATGCGCTACCGCTACGGTACCGACGACGCCGTCGCGACGCTGCATGCGCGGCCGGGCACGCGATTTTCCCTACGCGTGGATCGAGCATCGGGGGCAGCCCCGCTCGAGGCTCGATCTGTTCGGCACGTCGTCCGTCCGGATCGGCGGACCGGCCGCGGCCGAGCCCGCGCGCGGCGGCGTCGCCTAGCGTGTCGGCATCGACTTCCGCGTCGTCGACACGGGCGTGCCCCGGCGCGCGCCGACGCGGTGCGCGGATCGAGACGGGGTGCGGGTCCGCCCCGACGGCTTCGTCGCGCGGCCCGACGCGTGATACGGCGCCGCTGCGCGCCGGCACCGAATCGAGGTCGTCGCAGATTCCGGCCGTTCGCGCCGCGTATTCGCATCGCTCGTCGCGCCAATGCGGTCCAGGGCGCGCGACCGCCGTCCGTCGCGCGCGAGGCCGTTCATCTCGCGCGCGGCCGGCGTGCGCGTGCAACCCGTCTTTCTGTGCGCCTCATGCGCGGCGGCGCGTGCGCGCGGCGCCGCCCGTGCCGGTGCCGGCGCCGGTCGGCTTCTTGCGCGGCGGCGTCTTCCGCACCGGCTTGCGCTCGGCGACCTTCGCGACGACGGTCTTGGCCGGCGTGCGCCGCTCGGTCGCGATGCTCTGCTGCAGCAGCGACATGAAGTCGACGACGTTCGTGGTCGCGTTCTCCGGCGTGTGCGGCTCCTCGTCGAGCGTCTTGACCACGCCGTGGCTCTTCAGGCGCTTCTCGATGACCTTGGTCAGCCGTTCGCGGAACTCGTCCTTGTAGTCGCCGGGGCGCCATTCGCCGGACATCGAGTCGATCAGCTTCTCGGCCATGTCGAGCTCGGCGCGCGTGACGCGGTACGCCGACGCGTCGGACTTCGGGAACTCGTACTCGGCGGGGTCGACGATCTCGCTCGGGTAGCGCAGCAGGTTCAGCGCGAGCGCGTCGCCCTGCGGCAGCACCGCGCAGAGGTACTCGCGCGTGCGGATGACGACGCGCGCGATGCCGACGCGCCCGGTCTTGCGCAGCGTCTCGCGCAGCAGCACGTAACCCTTCTCGGCCTTCTTGCCCGGCAGCAGGAAGTACGGCTTCTCGTAGAACTGCGGCGAGATCGAGTCGGCGTCGACGAACGCCTCGACGTCGATCGACTCGTGGCTTTCCGGCGCGGCCGACTTGATGTCCTCGGGCTCGAGCACGACGTAGCTGCCCTTGTCGTACTCGAACGCCTTGACGATGTCCTTCCACGGCACTTCCTCGCCGGTTTCGGCGTTGACGCGCTCGTAGCGGATCGGCTTGTTGTTGCGCACGTCGAGCATGCGGAAGTGCAGATCGACGCGGCGCTCGCCGCTCATCAGCGACACCGGGATGTTCAGCAGGCCGAACGAAAGGGTACCGCTCCAGATCGGACGTGCCATGGGTCGCCTCGCGGATGGACCGGGAATCGCAGCGTAGACGCGCGCCGTGCCGGCGGCAAACCGCGTGCCGGGCCGCGTTGCAGGCGGTTCAGCTTGGCGCTGCTACGAAGCCGTGAGGACGCCGAGACACGCCGGGACGACGCCATGCGCAAGTCCGCCACCCACGCCGAATCGAGAGCCGCCGCGCAGGCGCGGTGCGACGGGACCGCGTCGTGAGCCTGCGCGAGTACCGGCGCAAGCGCGACTTCGGTGCGACGCCGGAGCCGGCCGGCGGCGGTGCGCAAGGCCGGCGCATCTTCGTCGTGCAGCTGCACCACGCCTCGCACCGGCACTTCGATTTCCGCCTCGAGCTCGACGGCGTGCTGAAGAGCTGGGCCGTGCCGAAAGGGCCGAGCTTCGATCCGGCGGTCAAGCGTCTCGCGATGGAGGTCGAGGACCACCCGATCGCATACGCGACGTTCGAGGGCGACATCCCGCACGGCCACTACGGCGCCGGCCACGTCGACGTGTTCGACCACGGCACCTGGGAACCGCTCGGCGACGCGCGCGAAGGCCTCGCCAAGGGCGAGCTCAAGTTCGTGCTGCACGGCGACGTCCTGCGCGGCTCGTGGGTGCTGGTGCGCACGCACGGGCGCGGCGCGAAGCCGCAATGGCTGCTGATCAAGCACGAGGACGAGTTCGCCGGCCCGCGCGACGCGAACGCGTTCGTCGATCCGCAGAGCGACCGGCCGCTGCCGCCGGCGCAGCGCAAGGCGGTGTGGGCGCGTGCGCAGCCGGCGCGCGCGGCGGCACGCGCCGCCACGGCGCCGCCCCTCGACGGCGCGCGAGCGGCGCCGATCGAGAACGAGGCGTTCACGCCGGAGCTCTGCCGTTCGCAGCGCGAGCCGCCGGACGGCGACGGCTGGATCCACGAGATCAAATGGGACGGCTACCGGCTCGTCGCGACGGTCGTCGGCGGCGAGGTGCGGCTGTGGTCGCGCAACGCGATCGAATGGACCGACCGCGTGCCGGAGATCGCGCGCGCGGTCGCGTCGCTGAAGCTCGACAGTGCACAGCTCGACGGCGAGATGCTCGTGCTGCGCGGCGGCCGCGACGACTTCAATGCGCTGCAGGCGCGGCTCGCCGGCGAAGCGAAGGACGCGCTCGTCTACATGCTGTTCGACCTGCCGTACTTGAACGGCATGTCGTTGCGCGACGTGCCGCTCGTCGAGCGCAAGGCCGCGCTCGCCGCGCTGCTCAAGAAGCACACGGGCGGCGTGCTGCGCTATTCCGAACATCAGGTGGGCGGCGGCCGCGACGCGTTCGCGCAGGCCGTCGCCGGCGGCCTCGAAGGCATCATCAGCAAGCGAGCGAACAGCGGCTACCGCGGCGCGCGCAACGGCGACTGGATCAAGACGAAGGCGCGGCCCTCGGACGAATTCGTCGTCGTCGGCTACACCGAGCCGAAGGGCCAGCGCAGCCACATCGGCGCGTTGCTGCTCGCGCGCGCCGAGCAGGGCCGGCTCGTCTACGCCGGCCGCGTCGGCACCGGCTTCAGCGAGGAGCAACTGCGCGGCTTGCTGCGCGAGCTGAAGTCGTCGGTCGTCCGCGAGCCGACGGCCGAGCGCATCGATCTGATGGAACCGCGCGACCAGCGCCTCGCGATCTGGGTGCGGCCGACGCGCGTGGTCGAGGTGTTCCATCAGGGCATCGGCGGACAGGGCCTGCTGCGCCAGGTCGCATTCAAGACGTTCCGCGAGGACAAGACGCCGGCCGATCTGCTCGCGGAGTCCACCGGCGCCGCGAAGGCGACGAAGACCGCCAAATCGGCGAAGTCCGCGGCGGCTGCGGCGAAGCCGAGCGCGCGTGCGGCGACGCGCGCGGCCGTGCAGGCGCGGCCGCCGGCGGCGAGCCGGGGCGCGCAGGCCGCGGCTGCGGCCGGAGGTGCCGACAGCCGTGCCCGGCCGGCGAAGACGACGCGAGCGGCGAAATCCGCGACGTCGACGCGCACCGCGACGGCGCCGGCGAACGCGCGCGCGACGCCGAAAAAGGCGCGGCGGGCGACCGCCGAGGCGCGGCCGCCGGCGGCGCGTACCGGCGCGGCTGCGCGTGTCGGCGCGGCGCGCGAGACGCGCGGTGCGCAGCCGGCACGCGCGGCGGGATCGGCG
>DASWOS010000322.1:0-6276 GCA_036398645.1 Dokdonella sp.
CCGACGGCCGCTTCCGACGCGCCGTCCGCCGCCGCGGCGCCGTCGCCGCGGCCGGCACGGCGCGCCGAGATCGAGCGGCCGGTGTTCATCGTGTCGCCGCCGCGCTCGGGGTCCTCGCTGCTGTTCGAGACGCTCTCGCGCAGCCCGACCGCGTACACGATCGGCGGCGAGAGCCATGGCCTGATCGAAGGCGTTCCGGCGCTCGACGCGGCGCGGCGCGGCTACGAATCGAATCGGCTCGTCGCCGACGACGCGACACCCGAGGTCGCCGCGGCGCTGCGCGAGCGCTTCCGCGACAGCGCGTTCGACCGCGAGCGGCGGCCGCCGGCGAACGAGCGCTTCCGCCTGCTCGAGAAGACGCCGAAGAACGCGCTGCGCATCCCGTTCCTCGCGCGCGTGTTCCCGGACGCTCTGTTCGTCTATCTGTACCGCGATCCACGCCAGGTCTTCGCGAGCATGCTCGAAGCCTGGGAGTCCGGCGGCTTCCGCACGTATCCGCAGTTGCCCGGATGGAGCGGACCGCCGTGGTCGCTGCTGCTCGTGCCGGGCTGGCGCGAGCTCGCCGGACGGCCGTTGCCGGAGATCGTCGCCGCGCAGTGGCGCACGACGACCGAGATCCTGCTCGACGACCTGCAGGCGCTCGCGCCGGAGCGCCGCTTCGTCGCGCGCTACGACGCGCTCGTCGCCGATCCGGCCGCCGAGATCGCGCGCCTGTGCGCAGCGGTCGGGTTCGATTGGGACGAGCCGCTCGGCGCGCGCCTGCCGCTCGCCGATCACACCGTGTCGGCGCCGCACGCGGAGAAGTGGCGGCGCCGCGAGGCGGACGTCGTGCCGATGCTCGCGCGCGTCGGCGCGACCGTCGCGCGCGCCGCCGCGTTCGCCGCGCGCTGACGCGTCGCGGTGCAAGATGAATCGCGGCCAAAACGACGGCCGCGGTTCGATCTTTCCGCCGCGGGTTCCGCGTAAGATGCCGAGAGGATGCGGCGCGCAGGCCGCATCGTTCCGCATCTCCCACCCCACTCGACCGAGGAGGCAGGCATGGCTGCGAAACCGTTTCTTTCGGACATCGAGACGATCCGCCGGCGCGCGCGCGAGCACATGGAGCGCGGCGCGGTGACCGATTCCTACACGCTCGACCGCGAGACCGTGCTGAAGCTGCTTAACGAGGCGCTCGCGACCGAGATCGTCTGCGTGCTGCGCTACAAGGCGCACTACTACCTCGCGAGCGGCATCAACGCGAAGAGCGTCGCCGCGGAGTTCCTCGAGCACGCGACCGAGGAGCAGGACCACGCCGACCGCATCGCCGAGCGCATCACGCAGCTCGACGGCACGCCGAACTTCTCGCCCGACGGCCTGCTGACGCGCAGCCATTCCGAGTTCGTCGTGCCCGACGAGCTCGCCGCGATGATCGAGGAGAATCTCGTCGCCGAACGCATCGCGATCGACAGCTACCGCGAGATCATCGACTACGTCGGCGACCGCGACACCACGACGAAGCGGCTGCTCGAGCAGATCCTCGCCGTCGAGGAGGAGCACGCCGAGGACATGAAGACGCTGATGGAGAACTTCGGCCAGAAGGGCGAGCCGGCCAAGCCGGAGGCGGGCGTGCGCGACGCGCAGCCGGCGTCCCGCGACTGATCGCGTGCGTGCGCGCCGCCGTGGCGCGAGGGAGGCGGCAATGAATGCGACGAGCGGGAATCCGCGCCGGTGGGCGCGCGGCGCGGCCGGCGCGGCGGCCGTGCTGATCGGCCTCTACGTCGTCGGCGTGCTCGCGCTGATGTGGTGGTGGGACTACGAGCCGCCGCACTTCGACGTCGCCGCGACCGCGCAGGCGCGCGCCGCGGCGAAGCATCAGCCGGTCGTGACCGGCTCGACGACGACCTCGGCGCTGATGACCTGCGCCGAGACGCTGCTCGACAAGCGCGGCGGCTATCTCAGCAACGACCGGTTTCCGCCCGGCGCGCTGATGGACAACGTGCCGAACTGGGAATTCGGCGTGCTGACCGCGACGCGCGATCTCGCACGCACGCTGCGCAACGACTGGAGCCGCTCGCAGACGCAGTCGGTCGAGGATCACGACCTGCAGGAAGCCGATCCGCTGTTCAGCTCGCCGAACGACCGCTGGCTGCTGCCGAGTTCGGAGAGCCAGTACCGCAAGGCGATCGCGCATGTCGACGGATATCTCGCGCGGCTCGGCGACGCCGACGAGCACAACGCGCAGTTCTACGCGCGCGCGGACAACCTCGCCGACTACCTGCAGCTGGTGTCGTCGCGGCTCGGCTCGCTGTCGCAGCGGCTGTCGGCCAGCGTCGGCCAGCTGCGCATCGACACCGACCTCGCCGGCGACCGCAACGCGCAGCAGTCGACGCCGGCGGCGAGCCCGCGCGTCGTGCGCACGCCGTGGACGAAGGTCGACGACAACTTCTACGAAGCGCGCGGCTACACCTGGGCGTTGCGCGAGCAGCTCGAAGCCGTGCGCGTCGATTTCGCCGGCGTCCTGCACGACAAGAACGCGCTGATCAGCCTCGATCAGGTCATCCGCGAGCTCGAGGAATCGCAGAAGCCGCTCGGCAGCCCGATCGTGCTGAACGGCGCGCCGTTCGGCTTCTTCGCGAACCACTCGCTCGTCATGGCGAACTACGTCTCGCGTGCGAACGCCGCGATCATCGATCTCCGTGAGCTGCTGAAACGCGGGTGAGGCCGCGCGGGCGCAGGCGCGTGCCGCGCCTGGCCGAGCGCGCGGCAGGATGTCGCGGCGCCGCGGCGTCGATCGAGTGAACGCGAGCGCGGCGGCGCGAACGCACGCGGCGAGCGCGCTCGCGCGGCGCGACCGGTCGTGCCGCTCCGGCTCGACGCGCGCGGCCGGAATCGCGTCGCATGCCGACGCCGCGCCGCGCGGCGTTCGAGGGCGCGCGGCCGGCGCGGCGGAGACACGCGCGTCGCGCTCCGCGCGCGGCATCGACGCGGAACCCGTTCGCGGGTGCGCGCGATGCTGCAGACGCGGCGCGCTTCCTGTACCGTCGCGCCCTTTGTTGTCGCACCTGACTGCACGAGTGACCTCGCATCCCGCTTCGCCGAACCCCGCCGCCGCGGCTTTCGCGCGGCGCCTGCTCGAACATCCGCTGCTGCTCGGCATGCTGCTGCTCGTGCCGATCGTCTGGTTGCTCGCGCCGATTCCGATCGACGAGACGCGCTATCTCGCCGTCGCCTGGGAGATGCGCCGCAGCGGCGACTTCCTCGTGCCGCATCTGAACGGCGCGCCCTATCCGCACAAGCCGCCGCTGCTGTTCTGGCTGATCGACGCCGGCTGGCTGCTGACCGGCGTGCACGCGTGGACCGCGCGCGCGATGACGCTGCTGTGCTCCGCGGCGAGCCTGCTGCTGCTGCGCGGGCTCGTGCTGCGCCTCGGCGGATCGGCCGACGCGGCGCGCGCGGCGATGTGGATCCTGCTCGGTGCGATCTACTTCGCCGGCTTCGCGAACGCGATCATGTTCGACGTGCCGCTGACGACCTGCGTGCTGATCGCGGTGCACGGGCTGTGCGACCTCGCCGACGGACGCCGGCGCCGCGGCGTCGTGCTCGCCGGCGTCGCGATCGGGCTCGGCATCCTCGTCAAGGGGCCGGTCATGCTGCTCGACGTCGCGTCCGTCGGCCTCGCCGCGCCGTGGTGGAGCGGTTCGCTCGGCACGCGCCGCGCGCGCTATTACGGCGCGTTCGCGCTGGCGCTCGCGCTCGGCGCGGCGATCGCGCTCGCCTGGGCCGTGCCGGCCGCCGTGCACGGCGGCTCCGAGTACGCGCGCGCGATCTTCCTGAACCAGACGTTCGACCGCATCGAGGGGCTGCGCGGCGCGAGCGCGCACGGCCGGCCGTGGTGGTGGTATCTCGCGATCTTCCCGCTGATGCTGCTGCCGTGGCCGCTCGTCGTGCGCGGAGCGTGGGCGACGCTCGCCGCGCAGGCGCGCGAGCCGGCGCTGCGGCTCGCGGCGGTCTGGATCGTGCCGACCTTCGCCGCGTTCTCGCTAATCGGCGGCAAGCAGCCGCATTACCTGCTGCCGCTGCTGCCCGCGGTCGCGCTGGCGCTCGCGATCGCGATCGAGCGTGGCGCGGTGCGCCTGCGCGTCGGCGCGTTCGCGCTGTTCGTGATCGCGCTGGGCGCGGCGTTCGCGCTCGCGCCACATTACGCGCAGACGCGCGCGAACCTCGGCTACGTCGAGGACGCCTCGCCCGGCTGGGGCGTCGCGCTCGTCGCGATCGGCGTCGCGCTGCTCGCGGTCGCGCGCCGCGTGCGCGGACCCGCCGTGCCGGCGCTCGCGATGCTCACGGTCACGCTGCTGGTCAAGATCGCGATCATCGAAGGCCCCGGCGCGCGCTACGACCTCGGCGGCGCCGCCGAGCGCATCCGCGCCGCGCAGCAGCGCGGGCAGCCGGTCGTGCATCTCGGCTGGCATCACGGCGTCTACGAGTTCGCCGGCCGACTCGAGCAGCCGCTGCCTTCGCTCGCCGCGCCGGAGCAGTTCGCCGATTGGGTGCGGCAGCACCCGGACGGCCTCGTCGTCACGTTCTACCGGCGCTTTCGCTTCCGCGCGGAGCCGCTCTACACGCAACCGTTCCGCGGCGGCGAGGTCTCGATCTGGAGCGCGGCGGACGCGCTGAAATCCGGCATCGATCCAGCCGCCGCGCACGCGAGCGACGCGGTCGACGCCGGCGACGACGACTGACGCGGTCCGCGCCGCGCCGCGCTAGGCGGCGCGGTAGCGCTCGACGCCGGCGAGGATCTCGCGCTTGGCTTCGTCGGCGCCGCCCCAGCCGTCGAGCTTGACCCATTTGCCTTTCTCGAGATCCTTGTAGTGCTCGAAGAAGTGGCCGATGCGCTCGAGCCAGTGCGCCGAGACCTGGCCGATGTCGGCGATGTGCGCGTAGCCGGCGAACACCTTCGCGATCGGCGCGACGACGAGCTTCTCGTCGCTGCCGGCCTCGTCGGTCATGCGCAGCAGGCCGACCGGGCGGCAGCGGATCACCGCGGCCGGCACGAGCGGCAGCGGCAGGATCACGAGCGCGTCGAGCGGGTCGCCGTCGCCGCCGAGGGTCTGCGGCACGTAGCCGTAGTTGCACGGATAGCGCATCGGCGTCGACAGCACGCGATCGACGAACACGGCGCCGGTCGCCTTGTCGACCTCGTACTTGACCGGTTCGGAATCCTTCGGAATCTCGATGACGACGTTGATTTCGTCCGGCACGTCGGCGCCGGCGGAAACGCGCTCCAAAGCCACGACTCGCTCCTGCACTGCGAAGCCCGCGCGCACGCGGCGCGCGGAAGGGGCGCGAAGGATAAAGCATGCGCTGCTGCGGCGCAGCGGGCGCAGCGGCGCGCGGGCGTGGCCGGCGCGCGCGTCAGGACTTCAGCGTGTCCTTGAGCTTCTGCACGAGCTCCGGGAACCACTGGCCGTTCTGGTCGAGCGTGTCGGCGACGACCTGCTCGGCTTCGCTCTGCCGCTGCAGCGCCTTCAGCGCCTTGACACGCTGCATCGCGACGAGCAGGCGGTTCTCGCCGTAGGCCTTGTCCGCGGCCTTCTCGAGCCACGGCAGCGCCTCGGCCGGCCGCCCGCGTTCGAGCAGGCTGCGTCCGTAGCGGTATGCGTAGACGTAGTCGTCCGGATACGCGGCGATCAGCCGCGGGTACAGCGCGTCGAGCTCGGCGGTGCGCTTCGCGCGGTCGAGGTAGACGCGCAGGTTGTCGGCCGCGTTGCGGTCCCTGCGCAGATCGTCGCCGAGCCGCGCGCGCGTCGCGGCGATCGCGCGGTCGAGCAGCGCGGTCTCCGCGGCGTGGTCGCCGAGCGCGGCGTCGAGCTCGGCGGTCGTCAGCACGCTGCTGCGCTGGTCCGCGCAGGTCGGCGTCGCGACGAACACGCGCTTCGCGAGCAGCGCGTCGAGCGGGGCCTTCTGCGGCTTCAGCAGCGCCGCGCGCGTGGCGGCCGGCTGCTTCTCGCTCGCCGAGAGCAGCGCGTCGACGACGTACGGGCGATCGCAGCCGACGTCGCCGGCGAGCACGCGCTGCGCGGCGGCGACGACGCCGGCGTCGTCCTTCGCCGACTGCGCGCGCGCGAGCTCGAGCCGGTCGAGCCAGAGCGCGACGGCCGGGTCCGCGCCGGCGCGGTTGCGCAGCGCCGGCGGCAGCGACGCGTACCAGGCGAGCCCGGCCGCGCCTTCGCCGCGCGCCTGATACGAGCCGAGCACCTGTCCGACCGCGTCGATCGAGCCGGAGGCGGCCTTGCGCTC
>DASWOS010000323.1:0-2002 GCA_036398645.1 Dokdonella sp.
GACCTGCTGCTCTACCCGACCGCGATCGGCTGGGATCCGGCCGACGCGCCGGACGAGAAGGCGCGCCAGCGTGACGCGTGGATCGTCGTGCAGCGCGGCCACGCGGTCGCGAACGGGCTGCCGCTGCTCGCCTGCAACCGCATCGGCTTCGAGGCGGCACCGGCGGAAACGACCGCGGCCGGCGGCCGTGGCATCGAGTTCTGGGGTTCGAGCTTCGTCGCCGGCCCGCAGGGCGAGATCCTCGCGCAGGCGCCGAGCGACCGCCGCGAGCTGCTCGTCGTCGACGTCGATCTCGCGCGCAGCGAGGACGTGCGGCGCATCTGGCCGTTCCTGCGCGATCGCCGCATCGACGCCTACGCGGACCTGACCAAGCGCTTCCGCGATTGAACGCGAGCGTGCCCGACTCCGTGCCGGACCCGACCGCCGGCCCGCTCGCCGACCAGCCGATCGCGCGCGTGCGCCGCGGCGACGTCGAGTTCGTGCTGCTCGGCACCGCCCACGTCTCGCGCGTCAGCGCCGAGGCGGTGCGCGCGATGCTCGAGCGCGAGCCGTTCGACGCGGTCGCGGTCGAGCTCTGCGAGCCGCGCTACCAGTCGCTGCGCGATCCGGACGCGTTCCGCAAGCTCGACCTGTTCCAGGTCATCCGTCAGGGCAAGGCCGGCCTGGTCGCGGCGAACCTCGCATTGTCGGCGTTCCAGCGCCGGCTCGCCGAGCAGGTCGGCGTCGAGCCCGGCGCCGAGATGAAGGCGGCGATCGACGGCGCCGACGCGCGCGGACTGCCGATCTGGCTGATCGACCGCGAGATCGGCGTCACGCTGAAGCGCGCCTACCGCAGCGTCGGCCTGCTCGACCGGCTGTCGATCGTCGGCGGCCTCGGCGCCGGCCTGCTCTCGCGCGAGGAAGTCGCCGAGGACGAGATCGAGAAGCTCAAGCAGGGCGATCTGCTCGGCAGCATGTTCAACGAGTTCGCGCGCGAGTCGCCGCCGCTGTACGACGCGCTGATCGGCGAGCGCGACCGCTACATGACCGCGCGCCTGCGCGAGCTCGCCGCCGGCGGCGACGCGCGGCGCGTGCTCGTCGTCATCGGCGCCGGGCATCTCGCCGGCATCGCGCGCGAGCTGGCGACGCAGCACGAGCGGCCGCGCCCGCTGCTCGACAAGCTCGCCGAATCGCCGCCGCCGGCGCGCTGGCCGAAATGGCTCGCGATCGGCGTGTTCGTGCTGATCGCCGCGGCGATCGGCTTCGCGTTCACGCGCGGCGCGCGCGCCGGCACCGACGCGCTGCTCGCGTGGACGCTGTTCACCGGCGGCTTCGCCGCGCTCGGCGCGATCGCCGCCGCGGCGCATCCGCTCAGCGTGCTCGCCGCGTTCATCGCCGCGCCGCTGAAGCCGTTCCGGCCCGGCGTGCCGGCCTCGGCGATCAGCGCCGGCGTCGAAGCCTGGCTGCGCCGCCCGCGCGTCGCCGACTTCGACACGCTGCGCGACGACGTCGCGCACTGGACCGGCTGGTGGAAGAACCGCATCGCGCGTACCTTGCTGAACTTCATGTTCGTCACGCTCGGCACCGTGCTCGGCGAGTACGTCGCCGGCATCCACATCATCCGGACTCTGTTCTGAACCGACCGCGCCGATGAAACTGCCCGGATTCGCCAGCCGGCCGCGCTGGCTCTCGAAGGACGCGGCGACGCGCCGCGACGCGGTCGCGCGCGACACCGACGCGGAGCTGCTGGCGAGCCTCGGCCGCCTCGCGCGCGAGGACCCGGACCCCGGCGTGCGGCTGGCCGCGCTGCAGCGCTCGGCGGACGCGGCGCTCGCGCAGGGCCTCGCGCGCGACGACGCCGACGCGGACGTCCGCGCGCGCGCGCAGGCGCTCTGGCTCGACCTGCTCGCCGGCACGCATGCCGGCGCGCCGCCGCTCGCCGAGCGGCTGCGTCTGCTGCGCGCGCAGGACGATCCGGTGTTCGTCGAGCACCTCGCGCGGCGCGGCGCCGAACCGGAGCTGC
>DASWOS010000324.1:0-1836 GCA_036398645.1 Dokdonella sp.
ACGACGATGCCCTTGCCCGGCGACAGGTAGCCCATGATCTCGTCGCCCGGCACCGGATGGCAGCAGTTGCCGAACGACAGCACGCCGCGCTCGGCGCCGCTGATCAGGATCTTCTCGCTGCTGCGCTGGCGCGCCGCGTGCGGCGGCTCGCCCTGCGCGGCGAGCAGCGCTTGCGCGACCGTGTCGGCGACGCGGTTGCCGAGCGCGATGTCGGCGAGCAGCTCCTCGAGCCGCTTGAACTTCTGCTCGGCGAGATAGCGGTCGAGCACCGCGTGCGGGATGCTCTCCAGCGACGCGTCGAGCGCGTCGAGCGCGCGGTCGAGCATGCGATGGCCGAACTCGACCGCGTCCTCGTGCTGCAGGCGCTTCAGGTGCTTGCGGATCGCGGTGCGCGCGCGTCCGGACACGACCCATTCGAGCCACTGCGGGCTCGGGCTCGCCGACGGCGCGGTCACGATCTCGACGGTCTCGCCGCTGGTCAGCCGCGTGCGCAGCGGCACGAGACGCTTGTCGACGCGCGCGGCGACCGCGTGGTCGCCGACGTCGGTGTGCACGAAATACGCGAAGTCGAGCGCGGTCGAATTGCGCGGCAGCGCGAGGATCTGCCCTTTCGGCGTGAACAGGTAGACCTCGTCCGGGAACAGGTCGACCTTGACGTTCTCGATGAACTCGAGCGACGACGGCGTCTCGGTCTGGCGGTCGACGAGGTTCGACACCCACTCGCGCGCGCGCGACTGCGCGCTGTTCGCCGGCGTCGCGTCGGTCTTGTAGACCCAGTGCGCGGCGACGCCGCGCTCGGCGACCGCGTCCATGTCCTCGGTGCGGATCTGGATCTCGATCGGCGCGCCGAACGGGCCGAACAGCACCGTGTGCAGCGACTGGTAGCCGTTCGCCTTCGGGATCGCGATGAAGTCGCGGAAGCGGCCGTCGAGCGGCTTGTACAGCGCGTGCACGGCGCCGAGCGCGTGATAGCAGTGCGGCACGCTGTCGACGACGATGCGGAAGCCGTACACGTCCATGACCTGCGCGAACGACTTGTGCTCGCTCTGCATCTTCGAATAGATGCTGTACGGCGACTTGATCCGGCTCATCGCGCGATGCGGGATGCGCTCGGCCTCGAGCCGCGCGTTCAGCACCTCCTCGATGCGCGCCATCGCCTCGCGGCGGTTGCCGAGCACGGCGCGGATGCGCTCGGCGATCACGCGGTGGCGATCCGGATACAGCGTGCGGAAGCCGAGGTCCTGCAGCTCGGCCTTGAAGCGGTTCATGCCGAGACGCTGCGCGATCGGCGCATAGATCTCGAGCGTCTCCCGCGCGATGCGCCGGCGCGCGTCCGGCTCCATCGAGCCGAGCGTGCGCATGTTGTGCAGGCGGTCGGCGAGCTTGATCAGGATCACGCGCAGGTCGCGCGCCATCGCGAGCAGCATCTTGCGGAAGCTCTCCGCGGCGGCCTCCTGGCGGCTGCGGAAGCGCACCTTGTCGAGCTTCGTCACGCCGTCGACGAGCTCGACGACGGTCGCGCCGAACTCGGCGGCGATCTGCTCGGAGGTCAGCTGGGTGTCTTCGAGCGTGTCGTGCAGGATCGCCGCGATGATCGTCTCGGCGTCCATGCCGAGCTCGGCGAGGATGCCGGCGACGGCGACCGGATGCGTGATGTACGGCTCGCCGCTCTTGCGCGTCTGCCCGGCGTGCGCGAGCGCGCCGACTTCGTAGGCGCGCCGCACGCGCGCGACTTGCTCGGGCGGCAGGTATTGCGCGAGCTGCTGCTCGAGCGCCTTCACGTCGGCGGGAGGCTGGCTCACCGTCGGCGCCCGCGCTTGCAAGGCAGCAGTCTTC
>DASWOS010000325.1:0-3321 GCA_036398645.1 Dokdonella sp.
CACTCGCGCCGTCGCGCTGCTCGACCAGCGTCGCGACCTCGGCGTCGCGGCTCGCGCGGCCGTCGGCGAGCGCCTGCGCGACGCGCCGCCGCGCGATCAGCCAGGCGACGAGCAGCGCGGCGACCGCGCCGGACAACGCCGCGGTCACCCACGGAAGGATCGGAACAAGACTCTGCACGCTCGCCTCGCTGCGCCGGAACAGGCGCAATTGTGGCAGCGCGCGATCTCAGTTGCCGAGACGCCGCGCGACGTGGCCCGCGCGACACCGCGCAGGCCACGCGCTCGACGGCATCAAGCCTTCTTGTTGTAGCTCGCGCACCAGCCTTTCGCGTTCACGGCCTTGCCGGCGAACAGCATGCACGGCCCGTACGCGTCGCCGGCCTGGCCCTGGAAGAACTGGCAATTGCCGCACTGGGAGCCCGGCTTGTAGGTCGGGTTGCCGGACGCGGTCGATGCGTCCTCGGTGTAGTGCAGCGCCGCGGCGGTCGGATCCTTCGGATCCAGATGCGGCAGGTCCGCGGCGGCGGCGAGCCTCGGCAGCACGACCGCGGCGATCGGCGCGGCGACCATGCCGGTCGCGGCGAGCTTGAGGAAACGACGTCGTGCCTGGCTTTCGGCTGGGTTCGACATGTTGACTCCTGGTTGGGTGAGCGTGACGGGCGCACGGCCCGCGTTTTCTTCGGCGAAGGTTCCTGGTTCGCGAAACGTCCGGAGCTTAATGCCGGAGCCACGGCGGCGCATGCTGCTGCGCAGCTTTGCCGCAGCCGCGGCGCAGGCACGCTAGTCCGCGCGCGATGACTCGGCGATGAAGGCGGCGCGCCGTTCGGCTCGGGTATAGTTCGAAGTCCGACGTGAATGCGGAGCACGACCGATGGCCGCCGCCGCTCTCGAGCGCAGCCGACTGGAACACTGCGCGCGCCAGATCGCCGAAGCCGGCCGCGAGCTCGGCGCACGCGGCTGGACGCCGGCGACGAGCAGCAACTTCTCGATGCGGTACGACGACGCGCAGGCCGTGGTCACGATCTCGGGCCGCGACAAGAGCCGTCTCGGCGCCGACGACGTCATGCTCGTCGATCTCGACGGCCGCGCGGTCGACGCCGACGCGCGGCCGTCGGCCGAGACCGCGCTGCACGTGCAGATCTATCGCCGCTTCGCCGACGCGGGCGCCGTGCTGCACACGCACTCGCGCGCGCAGACCGTCGCCTCGCGCGTGTTCGCGCCGGCCGGCGTCGTCCGTCTCGAAGGCTGGGAGTTGCAGAAGGCGATCGCCGGCTACACGACGCACGCGAGCGTGCTCGAGGTGCCGGTGTTCGCGAACGCGCAGGACATGGCGGTGCTCGTCGCCGCGGTCGATGCCTGGCTCGACGCCGGCCGGGCGCTGTCCGGCTACTTGATAGACGGCCACGGCATCTACACGTGGGGTCGTGACATGGCCGAAGCGAGACGCCATCTCGAGGCGTTCGAGTTTCTGCTAGCTTGCGAACTGGACCTGCTGCGACTGCGAGGCACGCCGACATGAGCCGTCTGCGCATCTACGAGGAGAACCGCGGCGAGCAGCCGCTCTCCGTGCACACCGACCACGCCGAGATCGCGCGCGAGCTCGCCGCGGTCGGCGTGCGCTTCGAGGCGTGGGAGGCGTCGCAGCCGATCGCGCCGGGCGCGAGCCAGGACGAGGTCATCGCGGCCTACCGGCGCGACATCGACCGGCTGATGCGCGAGCAAGGCTATCAGGCCGTCGACGTGATCAGCCTGAAGCCGGACCATCCCGATCGCGCCGAGTTCCGCCGGAAGTTCTTGAACGAGCACACGCACAGCGAAGACGAGGTGCGCTTCTTCGTCGCCGGCGCCGGCCAGTTCACGCTGCACATCGGCGCCAGGGTCTACGAGGTGCTCTGCGAGCAAGGCGACCTGATCGGCGTGCCGGACGGCACCCCGCACTGGTTCGACATGAGCGAGTCGCCGTACTTCGTCGCGATCCGCCTGTTCACGAACAAGGAAGGCTGGATCGCGAACTTCACCGGCAGCGACATCGCCGAACAGTTCCCGCGCATGAACCCGCACCGCTCCACCGAGCCGGCCTGAGCGCGATGTCGTATCTCGACGAATCGCTCGCTCCGGGCGAGCACGTCGTCGCGCGCTTCGCGCTGCATTGGACCGCGAAGTGGCGGCTGATCGTGTTCCTCGTGCTCGCGATTCCGACGTTCGGCATCGCGCTGCTCGCGGCGGCGTACGAGTGGGTGCGGCTGCGCTCGATCGAGCAAGGCGTCACGAACCGGCGCGTCGTACGCAAGACCGGCATCGTCAGCCGGCAGACCGAGGAACTTCGCCTCGCCTCGATCGAGACGATCGACCTGCGTCAGAGCACGTCGGGTCGGCTGCTCGGCTTCGGCGACGTCGTGCTGACCGGCCGCGGCGAGAGCGCGATGATCTTCGCGCGGCTCGCCGCGCCGCTCGACGCGAAGCTCGCGATCGAAAGCGCCTATGCCGCGAACGTCGAGGCCGTGCGCGCACCGTCGGTGCACGGTGCGCCCTGAGCGCTCGCGCCGCGGCCGCCGGACCGCGTCGGGCGACGTGAAGCGCTTCGATCCTTGCCGCCGCCGCGCGAGCGCGCCGACGGCGCCGCGGCCGCGCGGACCACCGCCATCGAGGAACCCCAACGATGATCTCCGCGATCCTGACCGACATCGAAGGCACGACGAGCTCGATCGACTTCGTCAAGGACGTGCTGTTCCCGTACGCGCGCACGCGCCTGCCGGCGTTCGTCGAGACGCACGCCGACGATGCCGAGGTGCAGCACTGGCTGCACGAGGCCGCCGAGGAAGCCGGCTTCGTCGCAGCGTCCCGGCAGGAAGTCATCGACTGCCTCGTCGCGTGGATCGACGCCGACCGCAAGTCGACTGCGCTGAAGGCGCTGCAGGGCATGATCTGGAAGGACGGCTACGCGAGCGGCGAATTCCGCTCGCACGTCTACGCCGAGGTGCCGGCGCGGCTGCGCGCGTGGAAGGCCGCCGGCAAGCACCTCTACGTGTACTCGTCCGGTTCCGTGCAGGCGCAGCGACTGCTGTTCGCGCATACCGACGCCGGCGACCTGACGCCGCTGTTCGACGGCTACTTCGACACCGAGGTCGGGCCGAAGCGCGACCCCGAGTCGTACCGGCGCATCGCCGCGGCGATCGGCGGCGCGCCGGAATCGATCCTGTTCCTGTCCGACGTCGACGCCGAGCTCGACGCAGCGCGCGCGGCAGGCCTGCGCACGACGCTGCTCGCGCGCGCGCCGCTGGCCTGCCCGGCCGGCTCCGCGCATGCGTGCGTCGCGGACTT
>DASWOS010000326.1:0-12928 GCA_036398645.1 Dokdonella sp.
GCGCAGACAACCGCGATCGTCAGCAACACGGTGGCGATCGGCCGGTGGATGAAGATGTCGGAGAAGCCCCTCATGCAAGTGAGTCCATCATGCGGGCAGGTCCCTGGGCGTCTCACCCTGCGCGCGACGACGCATGCGCGCGGCCAGTCCGTCGAAGGCCAGGTAGATCACCGGCGTGGTGAACAGCGTGATGATCTGGATCAGGATCAGGCCGCCGCCCATCGCAATGCCCAGCGGCTTGCGCAACTCGGCGCCGACACCGGTGCTGAGCATCAGCGGCAGCGCGCCCAGCAAGGCCGCCATGGTGGTCATCAGGATCGGGCGGAAGCGCAGCAGGCAGGCGCGGCGGATCGCGTCGTGCGCGCTGAGCCCGGAGCGCTGCGCGTCGATCGCGAAGTCGATCATCATGATCGCGTTCTTCTTGACGATGCCGATCAGCAGGACGATGCCGACGATGCCGTCGACCGACAGGCTCATGCCGCAGGCCATCAGCGCGAGCAGCGCGCCGACGCCGGCCGGCGGCAACGTCGAGATGATCGTGACCAGGTGGATGTAGCTCTCGTAGAGCACGCCGAGCACGATGTAGATGACGACGAGCGCGGCGAGCAGCAGCAGCACCTCCTGGGTCAACGACGCGGAGAACTCGGCCGCCTTGCCGACGAACTGGCCGCGCACCTGCGGCGGCAGCTTCAGCTCGGCCTCGACCGCGCGGAACGCGGTGACCGCGTCGGACAGCGAGTAGCCCGGCGCGAGGTTGAACGAGATCGTGACCGCCGGCAGCTGGTCCTGGTGGCTGACGACGAGCGGCGCATTCTCCGGCGTCGCGACGGCGAGCGCCGACAGCGGGATCGTGCCGCCGGCGCCGATGCCGATGCCGATGTCGCCGGTGCTGCCGATGCCGGACGGCGTCGCCGAGTTGCTCGAGGTGACCTGGCCGAGCGTCGTCGCGTTGCTGCCGACCAGCGCGCCGTTGCCGTTGCCGCGCACGTTCAGCTGGTCGAGCAGCGCGGTGCTGGTGCGGAACTGCGGCGCGACCTCGAGCACGACGCGGTACTGGTTCAATTGCGTGAAGATCGTCGAGATCTGGCGCTGGCCGAACGCGTCGTAGAGCGTGTCGTCGATCGTCTGCATCGGCACGCCGAGGCGGCTCGCCTTCTCGCGGTCGATCGTCAGGTTCAGCGCGTTGCCGCGGTTGACGAGGTTGTTGTCGACGTCGGCGAGCTCGGGGCGCCGGCGCAGCGCGTCGGTCATGCGCGCGGCCTGCGTCGCGAGGTCCTTCGAGTCGACCTCGGACAGCGCGTACTGGTATTCGGTCGGCGCGACGCGCGTGTCGAGCGCGACGTCCTGCACCGGCTTCAGGTACAGCGCGGCGCCGGCGACGTTCGCCGCGGCGCGCTGCAGCTTCGGCAGCATCGCGTCGAGGCCGCCGCGCTCGCCGCGCGGCTTCAGCACGATGCTGAGCTGACCCTGGTTGAGCGTCGGATTGATCGAGCCGGCGCCGATGAACGCGGCGACGCCGGCGACGCCGGGCACCTGGCGCAAGGCCTCGGCGACCGCCTTCGTGCGTTCCTCCATCGCCGGGAACGCGATGTTCTGGTCGGCCTGCACGACGCCGGTGACGAGGCCGGTGTCCTGCTCCGGCAGCAGGCTCTTCGGGATCGCGAGGTACAGCACGATCGTGACGACGACCGTGATCGAGGCGAGCAGCAGCATCAGCGGCTGGCGCGCGAGCACCCAGTCGAGGCTGCGGCCGTAGCCGTCGAGGAGGCGCGTCCACGCGTTGCGCCGGGCCGGCGCGTGGCCGTCGACCGGGTCGCCGTCCGGCAGCGCGTCGGGCGTCAGCAGGTACGCGCACATCATCGGCGTCAGCGTCAGCGAGATCAGCATCGAGATCGCGACCGCGATCGTCAGCACCCAGGCGAACTCGTGGAACAGCCGCCCGGTCACGCCCGGCATCAGCAGGAGCGGCAGGAACACCGCGATCAGCGACACCGTCAGCGACAGCACGGTGAAGCCGATCTCGCGCGCGCCGATCTCCGCGGCCTCGCGCGGCTGCCGGCCCTGCTCGATGTAGCGCACGATGTTCTCGATCATGACGATCGCGTCGTCGACGACGAAGCCGGTCGCGACGGTCAGCGCCATCAGCGACAGGTTGTCGAGCGAGAAGCCGGCGAACGCCATCACGCCGAACGTGCCGAGCAGCGACAGCGGCACCGCGATGCTCGGGATCACCGTCGCCCACAGCCGGCGCAGGAACACGAAGATCACCGCGATGACGAGCAGCACGGTCAGGCCGAGCGTGAACTCGACGTCCTCGACCGAGGCGCGGATCGTGACCGTGCGGTCGGAGAACACGGCCAGGTGCACGTCCGCCGGCAGCAGCGCCTGCAGGCTCGGCAGCTGGGCGCGGATCTCCTCGACGGTCTGCACGATGTTCGCGCTCGGCTGCCGGCGCACGTCGAGCAGCACGGCCGGCTTCGAGTTCGCCCATGCGGCGAGCTGGTCGTTCTCGACGCCGTCGGCGACCTCGGCGACGTCGGACAGGTGCACCGGCGCGCCGTTCTTGTACGTGATGATCGTCGAGCGGTAGTCGGCCGCGTCGGCGAGCTGGTCGTTCGTGCCGATCGAGAAGCTCTGCACGGTGCCGTTCAGGCTGCCCTTCGGCGCGTTGACGTTCGCCTGCGTCAGCGCCGAGCGCACGTCCTCCATCGTCAGGCCGAGCCCGGCGAGCTGCGCCGGATTGACCTGCACGCGCACGGCCGGGCGCACGTTGCCGGCGATGCTGACCAGGCCGACGCCGCTGATCTGCGACAGGCGCTGCGCGATGATGCTGTCGGCGTAATCGTTGACCTCGCGCAGCGGGCGCGTGTCGGAGGTCAGCATCAGGCTCAGGATCGGCGCGTCTGCCGGATTGACCTTGTTGTAGACCGGCGGGTACGGCAGGTTGTTCGGCAGCGTGCCGCGTGCCGCGTTGATCGCCGACTGCACGTCCTGGCCGGCCGCGTCGATGTCGCGGCTCTGGTCGAACTCGATGACGATCGTCGACAGGCCCGCCGAGCTGTCCGAGCTCATCATCGTGATGCCGGAGATCTGGCCGAGCTGGCGCTCGAGCGGCGTCGTCACGAGCATCGCCATCGTCGACGCGCTCGCGCCGGGGTACTGCGTCGTGACCACGAGGCTCGGCGCGTCGACGTCGGGCAGCGCGGCGACCGGCAGCGCGCGGTAGCCGATCACGCCGAGCAGCAGCAGCGCGACCATCAGCAGCGAGGTCGCGATCGGGCGCCGGATGAAGATCGAGGAGAAGCTCACGGGCGAGTTCCGGAGTACGTGGCCGCGGTGCGCCGAGGCGGCTCAGCCGCCGCGCCGGCCGCCGCCGCCGGGACCGCGCCGCCGCGGCGCCTGGCTCTCGTCCTGCTGCTTCAGCTTCGAGAGCTCGGCCGGGCTCGTCGGCGGCGGCGCCTGGCCCGGCGCGAGTGCGGTGACCTTGCTGCCGGGCTTCAGCCGGAACTGGCCTTCGGTGACGACGCGGTCGCCGGCGGCGAGCTCGCCCTGGATCAGCATGCCGTCGTCGCCGGCGTCGCCGAGCGGCGTGACGGTCTTCATCTGCACGGTGCCGTCGGCCTGCAGTGCGTAGACGTAGCTGCCGTCCGGTCCGCGCTGCACCGCGGTGACCGGCACGACGAGGCCGTTCTTGATCGTCTTCGTCTGCACGCGCACGTTGACGAACTGGCCGGGCCAGAGCGGGTTGCCGTCGTTCTGGAACTCGGATTTCAGCTTGAACGTTCCGGTCGAGGTGTCGATCTGGTTGTCGACGACCTTGAGCACGCCGGTCGCGATCGCGTGCGCGTCGGCGTGGTCGAACGCGATGACCGGCAGCGGCGCCTGCGCCTGGCCGCTGCGGATCTCCTCGAGGTTCTGCTCGGGCAGCGGGAACACGACGTTGATCGGATGCACCTGCGTCAGCACGACGATGCCGTTGCTGCTGTTGGCGGTGACGAGATTGCCGACGTCGACGAGGCGGATGCCGGCGATGCCGTCGATCGGCGCGACGATGCGCGTGTAGCCGAGCTGCGTGCGCGCCGAGGCGATCGCGGCGTCGTCGGCGGCGACCAGCGCGCGCTGCTGCGCGACGGTCTGGCGCTGGTTCTCGAGATCCTGCGCGGCGACGAAATGCTGCTTGATCAGGTCCTCGTAGCGGCGCAGCGTGCTCTCCGAGGCCGACAGCTGCGCCGCGTCCTGGTTCTTCTTCGCGAGCGCCTGGTCCAGCGCGGACTGGTACGTGCGCGGATCGATCTGCGCGATCAGGTCGCCGGTCTTGATCTCCTGGCCTTCCTTGAAGTTGATCGACTGGATCTGGCCGCTGACCTGCGCGCTGATCGTGACCGTGTTCAGCGCCTGCACCGTGCCCGTCGCGGTCAGGAAGACCGGAACGTCCTTCTGCTCGACCGGCATGACCGTGACCGGCACCGGCGCTTCGTCCGCGGCGCCGCCGCCGCGACCGCCGAAGCGGCCCTGCGCGGACGGCGCATGCAGCATGCGCCAGCCGATCAGGCCGGCGACGATCAGGACGACGATCAGGAGCGCGAGCTTCCAACGCGACATGCCGTTGTTTTCCTTGTGGGGGCAGCGTGGCGCGCCGTCCGCGGTCGCGGCGGCGCCCCAGCCTGCCAAGGCTAGCAGCCGCGCGCGCCGGCCGGCATCGCGGCGGCGTAAATCCTTCTTTACATGCACGATTCGGGTGCCCGGCGGGGCGTTTGGACGCCTCCCCGCCGGGCGAGTTCCGACGACGATCGGCACTTGCGTCGGCCGCGCGCGCCGCCATCTGCTGGGACGTTCGCCGCGGTTCGGCGGCCGCATCCGCCGCGACGATCGCACGCCGGGAGCGGCCGTCGTGCGCCGATGCAGCCGTATGCCGCGCGTCGCCGCCGGATCGCGAGCCCGCGCCGGCCGTCGCGTTCGGCGTTCGGCGAGTACGCCGTCGCGGCGTGCGACCGCGCGTACCGTCCCCTTGATCGAGGAGCACCGCCCATGAGCATCCCAGCGACGAAATCCGCGTCCCGCTACGACCTGACGCCGCTGCCCGCGGCCGAGCGCGCGCGGCTCGCCGAGCGGCTCGACGCAGAATCGCGGCGCGTGCTGCTCGACCACGGCACCGAGCCGCCGTTCTGCGGCGGCCTGCTCGCGGAGAAGGGCGCCGGCGTCTACGTCTGCAAGCTCTGCGCGCTGCCGCTGTTCCGCGCCGACACGAAGTTCGAGTCCGGCACCGGCTGGCCGAGCTTCTATGCGCCGTTCGATCCGGCGCACGTGCGCGAGATCACCGACACGAGCTACGGCATGGTCCGGACCGAGATCCGCTGCGCCCGCTGCGACGGCCATCTCGGCCACGTGTTTCCGGACGGCCCGCCGCCGACGCGGCAGCGCTACTGTCTGAATTCCGCCGCGCTCGAGTTCCACGCCGGCGACGCGCCGCCGCCGAGCTGAGCCGCGCCGCCGCGCCGTTCCGTGACAGGGACGTGCGCGAAGTGTTCGTTCGTGCAACATGACGTATCGTTTATGTTGCACTGCGGTTTGCGAATTGCACCGGATCGGGCCACGCTTGCGCGCCGCGGCAGGAATTTTTCCCGGCGCCGCACGGTCGTCCGCCGGCGTGCTCGCGCTGCGGGCCCGAGGCCCCGCCGCCGGGTTTTCGAGAGGGGCATAATCGAATGGGCGACTCCGCACTCGTCGTACGTCACGCGTCCCGCGTCATCAAGTCGGTGCGCGGCGAGCAGCGCGTCTCGGTGGCGCCGCACGTGGCGAAATCGTGGAACCGCTGCCTGACCGAGTACGGCATGGAGCCGACCGGCGCGCGCTCGACGCAGGTGCTCGAGGCCGGCCAGCTGCGCGAGCGCCAGCAGCGCATGGGCGAACTGCTCGGCGTCGCGCGCGCCGAGATGGAGAGCCTCTACGACCAGATCTCCGGCTCCGGCTACGCGGTCATCCTCGCCGACGCGGACGCGACGATCCTGCACACGATCACGGATCCGACGCTGAAGCGCGAGTTCCGCCACGCCGGGCTCTGGCTCGGCGCGCTCTGGGACGAGCGCCACGAGGGCACCAACGGCATCGGCACCTGCGTCGCCGAGCACGCGTCGGTCATCGTGCACCGCGACGAGCACTTCATGGGCTACAACCTGAACCTGTCGTGCTCCGGCGCGCCGATCATCGACGCGCACGGCGACCTGCTCGGCGTGCTCGACGCTTCGTCGGCGAACTGCAGCGACACGCGGCTGATCCAGCGCCACACGATGGCGCTCGTCACGATGTCGGCGAACCTGATCGCGCGGTTCCACTTCCTGCGCGAGTTCCAGCAGGCCTACGTGCTGCAGTTCCACAGCCGCCCGGAGTTCGTCGGCCTGCTGCACGAGGCGCTGATCGCGGTCGCCGCCGACGGCAGCGTGCTCGCGGTCAACGAGAGCGCGCTGGCCCAGCTCGGCCGCCCGGATCGCGGCACGCTGATCGGCCGTTCGATCGAATCGGTGTTCCAGTTCGCGTTCGCGACGCTCGAGCAGCGCGCGGCGACCGACGCGCGCACGATCTGGCCGATCCGCGACCTCGAGCACGGCCGGCGCTTCTTCGCGCTGGTGCGCGCGCCGCAGCAGGCCGGCGCACGCCCGCCGGCCGCGAGCGACGGCGTCGTGCGCGTGTCGCCCGGCTCCGGCGCGACGTTCGGCGAGAACGGCGGACGCCGGCACGTCGGCAGCGATCCGCACATGCAGCACAACCTGCATTGCGCGCAGCAGCTGTTCAGCAAGCGCGTGCCGATCCTGCTGCAAGGCGCGACCGGCACCGGCAAGGAGGCGTTCGCGCGCGTGCTGCACAACGGCTCGCCGTGGGCGAGCAAGCCGTTCGTCGCGGTCAACTGCGGCGCGATCCCGGAGTCGTTGATCGAAAGCGAGCTGTTCGGCTACACGCGCGGCGCGTTCACCGACGCCGACCGCCACGGCCGCCCGGGCAAGATCCTGCAGTCGAGCGGCGGCACGCTGTTCCTCGACGAAATCGGCGACATGCCGCTGACGCTGCAGACCCGCCTGCTGCGCGTCATCGAGGAGTTCGAGATCGTCCCGCTCGGCGGCGACCAGGCGATCACGGTCGATCTGCACGTGATCAGCGCGAGCCATCGCGACATCCGCCAGATGGTGCACGACGGCGAGTTCCGCGAGGACCTCTACTACCGCCTGAACGGCACGACGCTGCACCTGCCGCTGCTGCGCGACCGCGCCGACCGCGCCGAGCTCATCGAGGTGCTGCTGCGCGAGGAGAGCCAGGACGGCGAGACCGTGCGCATCCTGCCCGACGCGCTGCACGCGTTGCTCTCGTACCACTGGCCCGGCAACATCCGTCAGCTGCGCAACGTGCTGCGCACGGCCGCGGCGCTCTGCCGCGACGGCACGATCCGCCTGTCGAACCTGCCCCAGGAGCTGCTCGACGAGGCGGCCGAGCGTCTGCCGGCGGCCGAGCTGACGACCGTGCTCGCGGCGAATTCGGCGGCCGGCAGCGAGAGCTGCTGCCGCACGCCGCTCGACAGCGCCGAGCACGCGACGCTGCTGCGCGAGCTCGAGCGCAACCGCTGGAACATCACGCACACCGCGGATTCGCTCGGCGTCAGCCGCAACACGCTGTACCGCAAGATCCGCAAGCACCAGATCCCGCTCGCCGAGTAAGGCCGCGGCTCGCGCCGCGGAGCGGACCGGCGCGCGGCGCCGGCCGCGACGGCGCAATCACGATTTTCGCTAGTCCGGCCTCGCGAAACGCTTGCTAGCATCGGCGGCTCGGCCGGCGTCCGACGGGCGCGGCCTCGCTCGGACGGGTGGGCCATGCGCGGATCACGATCGCAAGCAGGAACGCTGCTGTTGCTCGCCGTCGTCGCACGGGCGGCATCGGCCGCGCCGGCCGATCCGCCGCCGCCGCCGGACCCCGGCGACGCGACCGGGCTGCCGGCGATCGTCGTGACCGCGACGCGCACGCAGCAGCCCGCCTACGAGGTGCCGGCGTCGATCGACTCGATCGCGCTCGACGACGTGCCCGACCGCCTCGGCGTGAATCCGTCGGAATACCTCGCGACCGTGCCGGGCCTGGTCGCGCGCGACCGGCAGAACTACGCGCAGGACGAGCAGATCTCGATCCGCGGCTTCGGCGCGCGCTCGACGTTCGGCGTGCGCGGCGTGCGCCTGTACACCGACGGCATCCCGGCGACGATGCCGGACGGACAGGGCCAGGTGTCGAACTTCAATCTCGATTCGGCCGAGCGCATCGAAGTGCTGCGCGGCCCGTTCTCGGCGCTGTACGGCAACTCGTCCGGCGGCGTGATCCAGATCTTCACCGCCGACGGCGGCGAGCCGGGACAGGTCGACGTCGGCCTCGCCGGCGCGAGCTACGGCACGCTGCGCGCGAGCGTCGACGCACGCGGCGTCGCCGGGCCGGCCGCGTACAACTTCGACGTCACGCATTTCCGCACCGCCGGCTATCGCGACCACAGCGCCGCCGAGCGCGAGTCCGGCAACGCGAAGCTCGCGTTCAAGATCGGCGACGGCGGCACACTGACGCTGATCGCGAACACGGTCGCGATTCCCGGCGCCGAGGACCCGCTCGGCCTGACCCACGCGCAGTTCCGCGCCGATCCGAGCGGCGTCGCGGCGGTCGCCGAGCAGTTCGACACGCGCAAGAGCGTGCACCAGCAGCAGGGCGGCGCGATCTACGAGCAGGACCTCGGCGCCGGCAACACGTTCCGCGTGCTCGGCTACTTCGGCCGCCGCGAGGTCGAGCAGTTCCTCGCGGTGCCGGTTTCGGCGCAGGCCAATCCGCTGCATTCCGGCGGCGTCGTCGATCTGGGCGGCGAGTACGGCGGCGGCGACGCGCGCTGGACCTGGAAGGGCGATCTCGCCGGCAGACCCTTCGAGGTCGCCGCCGGCGTCAGCTACGACAGCCAGGACCAGGATCGCAAAGGCTACGAGAACTTCGTCGGCGACGTGCTCGGCGTCAAGGGCGCGCTGCGCCGCAACGAGGACGACACCGTGTTCGACTTCGACCAGTACGCGCAGGCGACCTGGCGCTTCGCCGAACGCTGGTCGCTGACGGCGGGGCTGCGCCACAGCGAGGTCAAGTTCCGCTCGGTCGACCACTACGTCACCGCGACGAACCCGGACGACAGCGGCCGCGTCGAGTACTCGGCGACGACGCCGGTCGCCGGACTGCTGTACCGCGCCGCGGACTGGGCGAACGTGTACGCGTCCTACGGCAAGGGCTTCGAGACGCCGACGTTCAACGAGCTCGGCTATCGCGCCGACGGCGGCGCCGGCCTCGCGTTCGACCTCGCGCCGTCGCGCAGTCGCAACGCGGAGCTCGGCGTGAAGCTGCGCCCGTCGCGCAGCGTCGAGGCGGAGTTCGCGGTGTTTCGCGCCGACACGAAGGACGAGCTCGCGGTCGCGACGAGCCGCGGCGGCCGCACGACGTACCAGAACATCGGCAAGGCGCGCCGCGACGGCGCCGAGGCCTCGCTCGACTGGCGCCTCGCCGACGCATGGCGGCTGCAGTTCGCCTATACCTGGCTCGACGCGACGTTCCGCTCGCCGTTCCTGACCTGCACGAGCTCGACCTGCACCACGCCGGACACGCCGGTCGCGGCCGGCACGCGCATACCGGGCATTCCGAAGACCGACGCGTACGTCGGCCTGCGCTGGGGCAGCGACGCGAAAGGCTGGCGTGCGTCGCTCAGTGGCAACTACGTCAGCGCGGTCACCGTCAACGACCTCGGCAGCGACCGCGCGCCGCCGTACTTCGTCGCCGGCGCCGACGTCGGCTACGGCCTCGACGTGCGCTCGGGGACGCTGCGCGTGTTCGCGCGCGTCGACAACCTGCTCGACCGCAAGTACGCGGGCTCGGTCATCGTCAACGACGCGAACGGGCGCTATTTCGAGCCGGCGCCGGGGCGCACGCTGATGCTCGGCCTGCGCTATTCGTGGCTGCATTAGCCGAGGGCCGTCGTGCCCGTTCCCGGCTCGCGCGGCCGCGGCGAGGCCGCACCACCCGCTCCGCGAATCGACCGCGTGCGGCGTCGACTCGCGGGCGATGCGTCCATGGATCGCGCCGGCGGTTTCCCGACGGCGTGCCGGCGCGTCGGCCGCAGCCGCACGACGCGGCCCGCTCGAGCGGGTTCAGGCGGTTCCGCGCGGATTGAGCAGGCCGGTGCCGAACTTCAACAGCTCGCCGAGCAGTCCGCCGCCTTGGGCGAGGCGTTGCGACTCCTGACCGAGCACGCCGCCGAGCGCGCCGGGGTCGAGATTCTGATTGCGGCTCAGCTTGCCGAGCACGCTCAAGACGATCGGCGCGAGGATCGCGAGCAGCTGGCCGGCGTTCTGCGTGCCGAGGCCGCTCGACCGGCCGAGGCCCTGCGTCGCCGGTCCCTGCGCGTCGCCGAGGGTGCGGCCGAGGATCGAGCCGCCGGCGCCGCCGCGGAGCAGTCCGCCGAGCAGCGAGCCGATGTCGAACCCGGCGTGATCGGCGGCGGCCGCGTGCACCACGTCCGCGCCGTCGTCGGTCGACGCGGTGTTGGCGAGGCCGCCGACGAGCACCGGCACCGCCTGGCGGATCGCCGCGTCGGCTTGCGCCGGATCGACACCGAGCCGGCTCGCGATGGCGTCGACGTGCGACGCATCGAGCTCGGCCAGCACCTGATGGGTCAAATCGCTCATCTGCAGCTTCCTCCGCGGAGACGGTGACGCACGCCGCCGCAGCAGCGCCGGCGCGCGACCAGGGTGCCATGAAAGCATGACTTTTCGCGCAGCGGCGTAAAAGATCGTGAAACCGACGGCATCCGGCAGGCGGAGGCGGATTCGGGCCGGCACTATAGGTCGGACGCCCGTCCGCCGCGCGAGCGACCGCGCCGATTCCGATGAGTGACTCCAACCCACGCTTCGAGCTCCTGCGCGCGCGCTACGCGGCGTCGCTCACGCGCAAGCGCGAGGCGCTCGCCGCCGCCTGGGACGCGTTCGTCGCCGATCCGCACGACGCCGAGCTGCGGCGCGAGCTGCAGACGCAGATCCATCGCCTCAGCGGCTCGGCGCTCGCCTACGGCTACGAGCGCCTCGGCGAGTCCGCGCGCGCGGCCGACGCGATGCTGCGCGATTGGGACGAATCCTCGGTTTCGCTGCGCGCGCCGCCGGCCGACCTGGCCGCGCGGCTCGAGGCGCCGCTCCGTGCCGTGTTCGACGAGCTGTCCGCGGCGGCCGCCGCGGCGCCGTCGCTCGCGCCCGCCGAGCGTGCGCGGCTGCGCGTGCTGCTCGTCGACGACGACGCGGTGCAGGCGATGTTCGGTGCCGCCGAGCTCGACGCGCGCGGCTGCGACGTGCGCATCGAGCGCGGCGCCGACGGGCTCCGGCAGGGGCTCTCGCTGTGGCCGTGCCACGCGGTCGTGCTCGACTACTGGCTGCGCGGCGAGACCGCCGCCGAGATCGCCGCGATGCTGCGCCG
This sequence comes from Dokdonella sp., assembly GCA_036398645.1. GTDB lineage: Bacteria > Pseudomonadota > Gammaproteobacteria > Xanthomonadales > Rhodanobacteraceae > Dokdonella_A. The sequence goes on from DASWOS010000326.1 coordinate 11,509, forward strand.
CGAGCCGCGTTTCGCGCACGTCGCGCTGATCTGCTTCAGCGCCGAGCGCGATCCGCAGCTGCTGCGCGCCGTGCTCGCGGCCGGCTGCGACGCCGTCGTCGCCAAGGCCGACGGCTTCGGCCGCCTGCTCGACGCGATCCGCGAATGCGTCGCACGGCCGGACCGCTCCGGCCGCGCGTTCGTGCGCTGAGCGCGGCCGCGGCGGCGCGGCGCGTCATGACGCGGCCGCGATTTTCGCCGATGATCGCGCTCCCGACTCCGCCTGCGCGCCGCCGCGCGCCTCCGCCACGATGCAGACGCTTGCTCCGATATCGCTGATCGGCGCGCCGACCGACATCGGCGCCGGCCACCGCGGCGCGTCGATGGGCCCGGAGGCGCTGCGCGTCGCCGGGCTCGGCACCGCGCTCGTCGCGCGCGGGTTCGAGGTCGTCGACCGCGGCAACCTGTCCGGCCCGTTCAACCCGTGGCAGCCGCCGCAGGACGGCTACCGGCACCTGCCCGAGGTCGTCGCCTGGAACCGCGAGGTCATGCGCGCGGTCGGCGCCGAGCTCGCCGCGTCGCGGCTGCCGATCCTGCTCGGCGGCGACCACTGCCTCGCGATCGGCTCGATCGGCGCGGTCGCGCGGCATTGCCGCGCGACCGGCAAGCGGCTGCGCGTGCTCTGGCTCGATGCGCACGCGGACTTCAACACCTCGACGATCACGCCGTCCGGCAACGTGCACGGCATGCCGGTCGCGTGCCTGTGCGGCCACGGCCCGGCCGAGCTGACCGGGCTCGGCGGCGACGCGCCGATGCTCGCGACCGGCGCGATCCGCCAGATCGGCATCCGCTCGGTCGACCCCGGCGAGAAGCGCCTCGTGCACGAGGCCGGCCTCGACATCTACGACATGCGCTACATCGACGAGATCGGCATGATGCGCGCGATGTCCGAGGCGCTCGACGGGCTCGACGCGGACACGCACCTGCACGTCAGCTTCGACGTCGACTTCCTCGATCCGGAGATCGCGCCCGGCGTCGGCACGACCGTCCCCGGCGGGCCGAACTACCGCGAGGCGCAGCTCTGCATGGAGATGATCGCCGACACCGGCCTGCTCGGCTCGCTCGACATCGTCGAGCTGAACCCCGCGTTCGACGTGCAGAACAAGACCGCCGCGCTCGCCGTCGATCTCGTCGAGAGCCTGTTCGGCAAGTCGACGCTGATGCGCGACTGAGGCGCGCGCCGGCGCGCGCGGCGTCAGTCGAAGCCGTTGCCGAAGATCTCGTCGACCGAGACGCGCAGGCACGACGGCGTGTTCTGCGCGACGAGCGCGGTCAGCACGCCGATCTGCGTCGGATGGAACTGCAGCACGTTCTGCCCGTTCGGCCCGCAGCCGATCGTGTTGCAGTAGCTCATGACCGTGCCGGCCGGCGCGCCGGGGCC
>DASWOS010000327.1:0-1514 GCA_036398645.1 Dokdonella sp.
TCTCCTCCTCGGCGAGCTCGGCGAGCTCGGCGTCGTGCAGCATCGCGCGCGCCGCGTCGAGGCCGCGGCCGGCCTCGTCGTAGGCGTGCAGCAGGCCGGTCAGCGGAGCGAGCTGGGCGTGCTCGCGCGAGAGCTCGCGCAGGCGCTTCGCGTCGGCGAGCACGTCGGGGCTCGCGAGCAGGCGCTCGAGCTCCTCGTGGCGTTCGGCGAGCTGCTCGAGTTTGCGGCGGATGCTGGGCTGCATGGACGGTGCGGAAGCGAAGACGGAGGAAGGCGCGCGGCGGCGCGGAGCGGCCGCGCTCCGGCCGGGAACGGAACGGCTCGAAGCGGCGCTAACGCTCGCGTTCGCCGGCGAGCGACTCGGTGTCGAACAGGCGCTCGGCCGCACGCAGCAGCTCTTCGTCGCCGCGCAGCGCGGCCGCGCGCAGGTTCGCGCTCGGTGCGTGCAGCAGCTTGTTCGTCAGCGTGTTCGCGAGGAACGCCAGCGCTTCCTGCGGCGACTTGCCGCGCGCGAGCAACGCCTGCGCCTTGGCCAGCGTCTCGTCGCGGCTCGCCTCGGCGACGCGGCGCAGGTCGACGATCGGATTGTGCACGTCGAGCGCGCGCCACCAGCCCATGAAGTGCTCGACCGACAGCTCGATCATCGCCTCGGCCTCGAGCGCGGCCTCGCGGCGCGAGCGCAGGTTCTCGTCGATGACTTGGCGCAGGTCGTCGATCGTGTACAGATAGACGTCCTCGAGCTCGGCGACGGCGGGCTCGATGTCGCGCGGCACCGCGATGTCGACGAGGAACATCGGCCGGCGCCGGCGCGCCGCGATCGCCGCGGCGACCTCGTCGCGCGCGAGCACCGGCTCGCGGCTCGCGGTCGACGCGATGACGATGTCGGCCTCGGCGAGGTGGCGGCCGAGATCCGACAGCGGAATCGCGTAGCCGCCGAACCGCGTCGCCAGCGCCTGCGCGTGCTCGAGCGTGCGGTTGGCGACGATCAGGCGCCGCGCCTGCGCCTCGGTCAGATGCCGCGCGGCGAGCTCGATCGTCTCGCCGGCGCCGATCAGCAGCACGCACGCTCCGCGCAGGTCGGCGAACACGCGCTCGGCGAGGCGCACCGCGGTGAACGCGATCGAGACCGTGTTCGCGCCGATGCGCGTGTCCGAGCGCACGCGCTTGGCGACCGCGAACGTGTTCTGGAACAGCCGCTCGAGCGGCGCCTTCAGCGTGCGCGCGTCGCGCGCCTGCGCATAGGCGTCCTTGACCTGACCGAGGATCTGCGGCTCGCCGAGCACCATCGACTCGAGCCCGGTCGCGACGCGGAACAGGTGGCGCACCGCGTCGGCGTCGGCGTGCCGGTACAGGAACTCGTCGACGCGCGCGTGCGTCAGGTTCTGGTGCCGGTGCAGCCACGCGGCCGGGACGCTTTCGGCACCGGGCTCGACGTTGCAGTACAGCTCGGTCCGATTGCAGGTCGACAGGATCGCGGCCTCGCGCACGCCGGGCTGGGCCGACAGCTCGGCGAG
>DASWOS010000328.1:0-9634 GCA_036398645.1 Dokdonella sp.
CCGATGCCGCGGCTCGCGCCGGTGACCAGCGCGATCTCCCCCTCCAGCAGCCTGCCCATCGTGAGTGCGTCCTCCGCAGCGTCGAGGGCGCGAACCTTACACGAGCCGACGCCGCGCACGCGAGCGGCGCCGTGCGCGTACGGCGTGGACGCGAACCTCCGCGCCGCGGTGCGATATGCGCGGCGCCGCTCAGCGCCAGTCGGCGAGCGCGCTTTCGAAGTCGCCGGGCGTGCCGAGTGCGCGCGCGTCGACGGACTTGTCGATGCGCCGAATCAATCCGCACAGCACCTTGCCGGGACCGCATTCGGCGATGCGCGTGGTGCCGGCGGCGACGAGCGCCTGCACCGATTCGGTCCAGCGCACCGGCAGGTACAGCTGGCGCACGAGCGCCTCGCGGATCTCGGCGAGCCCGGCGTGCGTGCGCGCGTCGACGTTCTGCACGATCGGGATGCGCGGCTCGGACCAGCGGTAGGCCTTGATCGCCTCCTCGATGCGGTGCGCGGCCTCGCGCATCAGCGGCGTGTGCGACGGCACGCTGACGGCGAGCTTGACCGCCTTGCGCGCGCCGTGCTGCGCGAGCCGCGCGAGCGCCTCGTCGACCGCGTCGGCGTGGCCGCCGATGACGATCTGCCCCGGCGAGTTGTAGTTCGCCGGCGCGACGACGCGCTCGCCGGACACCTCGCGACAGACCTGCTCGACGGCCGCGTCGTCGACGCCGAGCACGGCCGCCATCGCGCCGACGCCGGCGGGCGCCGCGTCCTGCATCGCCTGTCCGCGAATGCGCACGAGATGCGCCGCGTCGCCGAGCGCGAGCGCGCCGGCCGCGACCAGCGCGGTGTACTCGCCGAGGCTGTGCCCGGCGAGCCGGGCCGGCGTCGCGCCGCCGCGCGCGATCCAGAGCCGCCACACGGCGACGCCGGCCGCGAGCAGCGCCGGCTGCGTGTACTCGGTGCGGTTCAGCAGTTCCTCGGGCCCGCCCTGCGCGAGCGACCAGAGGTCGAGGTCGGCGCCTGCGGACGCCTCGTCGAACGTCCGCCGCACCTTCGCGTGCAGCTCGCCGAGCTCGGCCAGCATGCCGAGCGACTGCGAGCCCTGGCCCGGGAACACGAAGGCCAGCCCGCTGGCAGTCGTCGTCATCACGTCGTCCTCATGAAATCACGAATACGGAAACGTCAGCAGATCGAAGTCGCCGTCCTGGAGGTAGTCGATCGCCAGCGCGACCACGACGACGAGCAGCGCGATCGTCGCCGAGCGCAGCGCGCTCAGCGCGCCGAGCAGGCGTCCGGCACGGCGGCCGAGCGGCGTGAGCAGCGTCTCGAGCGGACGCAGCCGGTCGACCGCGTCGTGCACGAGCCCGGCGACGATCGGATCGCCGCGCTGCAGACCGCGCGCGATCGCGGCGCCGAGCGTCTCGGCGCGGCCGCGGTAATGGCTCGCCGCGCCGTACGCGAAGATCAGCCAGTCGCGCGCCTGCGCCGCGCCGAGCGGCATGATCTCGCGCGGGTCTTCCTCGAAGTCGATGAAGCCGATCGCGCCGTCGTCGACGACGATGTTGCGCGGCACCGGCTGGCCGAGGCAGAGGCCGCGCGCGTGCACGTCGGCGATCGCGGCGACCGTCGCCTCGGTCAGCTCGTCGGCGGCCGGATCGTTCGCGCTGCGCGCCAGCGCCTGCGAAAGCGAGCGGCCGATGTCGGTCAGCACGAGCATGCGCGGCGCGCCGCCGACGACCTCCGGCACGCGCACGTCGGCGTCGCGCAGCTCCTCGAGCCGGCGCATCTCGAATCGCTTCGCGTCCTCGCCGCTGCGATGCGGCGGCGGCCGCAGCGGCGTCACGCCGAGCCCGCGCACGCAGACGTCGAGCACGCCGAGCGAGAAGCGGCGCGTCTCGTCGGAGTAATACTTCAGCCATACCGTGCGATCGCCGACGGCCAGGCGATAAGCCATCGCTGTTCCTCGGTTACGCCGTGAATCAATTACGCCGTGAATCAATAGCGTAGCAACGCCGAGGACCAAGTGAAACCGCCGCCGAACGCCTCGAGCAGCAGGGTCTGGCCGCGCTGGATGCGGCCCGAGCGCACCGCCTCGTCGAGCGCGAGCGGAACCGAGCCGGACGAGGTGTTGCCGTGGCGGTCGACAGTCACGACGACGCGGTCCATCGACAGGCCGAGCCGCTTCGCGGTCGCCTCGATGATGCGCAGGTTGGCCTGGTGCGGGATCAGCCAGTCGACGTCGGCTTCGTGCATGCCGGCCGCCTCGAGCGTCTCGCCGACGATGCGATCGAGCGTCTTCACCGCGACCTTGAACACTTCGTTGCCGGTCATGATGACGCGGATGCCGTGGTTCGGCTCGTCGTCGCGGAAGCCGGCCGACACGCCGACCGGGTTGTACAGCAGATGCTTGTAGCCGCCGTCGGCGTGCAGCTTCGTCGCGATGATGCCGGGCTCGGACGACGCTTCGAGCACGACCGCGCCGGCGCCGTCGCCGAACAGCACGCAGGTCGAGCGGTCGCTCCAGTCGAGCATGCGCGAGAGCGTCTCCGCGCCGACGACGAGCGCGCGCTTGGCCTGGCCGCTGCGGATGAACTGGTCGGCGACGCCGAGCGCGTAGAGAAAGCCCGAGCACGCCGCGTTGACGTCGAACGCGGCGCAGCCGTTCGCGCCGAGCCTGTGCTGCAGCAGGCACGCGGTCGACGGAAAGATCAGGTCCGGCGTCGTCGTGCCGAGCACGATCAGGTCGAGCTCGGACGCCTCGACGCCGGCCGCGTCGAGCGCGTGCGTGGCCGCGTAGAACGCGAGGTCACCCGTGGTTTCGCCGTCGGCGGCGCGGCGGCGCTCGCGGATGCCGGTGCGCGAGACGATCCACTCGTCGCTGGTCTCGACGACCTGCTCGAGGTCGGCGTTGGTGACGATCTTCTCCGGCAGATAGCTGCCGGTACCGGCGATGCGCGAGTAGATCAGGACCGTTCCCCTTCAGAAGTTGCGCGGACCCGCGGCGCGCGCGGCGCACCACGGCGCGGCGCGGCGGCGCCGGCGTGCCGCGCCGCGTTCCGGGGCGTCGAACGGCGCTGGTGCGCCGAGCCGGTCAATCCTCGTCGTGGACCGGCGTCTTCGACTCGATGACCTTGCGGCCGCGATAATAGCCGTCCTTGGTCACGTGATGACGCAGGTGCACCTCACCCGAGGTCGGGTCGGTGGCGAGCTGCTTCGCGGTCAACGCATCGTGCGCGCGGCGCATGCCACGGCGGGACGGGGTTTTACGACTCTTGGCGACGGCCATGACATTCTCCGGTTGGATTCAGCAAACCACGGCCGCGGCATCATGCCGCGGTCCGCGAAAAACGGTCGCGTCTTGTCGCGCACTGGCGCATCCCTGCACGCAGCGGCTTCGCGAACCGCTAGTGTTTCTTCAACGCCTCCAACGCCGCGAACGGATTGGGCCGCTCGTCGACCGGTGCGGCGTCGACCTCGCCCCAATCGAGCGGCGCTCCTGGCCGCAGCGGCACGACCGGCAGCGCGAGGATCAGCTCGTCCTCGATCACGCCGGCCAAGTCGATCTGGCCGTCGCCCGGCACGAGCAGCGGCTCGTAGCCTTCCGGCAGCCCGGCCTCGTCGCTCTCCGCAGCGATCAAGCCGAGCCTCTGGTCGATCGCGACGCGGTACGCGAACACCTCGAGCGTCCGCTGGCAGACCAGCGGCAGCCCCGCGTCGACGTGCAGATCGAGAAAGGAGATCCCGAACGCGTCCTTGCCGAATTCGATCACGTAGCGCGCTTCGCCGTCGACGCCGGCGAGGCTGCCGCGCAGGCGGGGCAGCGAAGCCAGCGGCAGTGTTCCTTCGTAGGCGCGCCGCGCCTGCACCTGGCGCGCTACGTCGACGCGATCGGGCAGGGTCGCGGACATGGGCGCGCGATGGTAGGTGCGGCCCCCCGCCGTGTCAACAAATCGTAGGCCGTGCCGCTCCCGAATTCGGACCGGCCGCGCCCGAACCGCCCATTAGAATAGGAGACGCCGATGACCACCGCCGCGCCCGAGCTCGTGCTCGCTTCGACCTCGACCTATCGGCGCGAACTGCTCGCGCGGCTCGGCCTCGGCTTCCGCACGCTCGCACCGGACGTCGACGAGACGCCGCGCGCCGGCGAGATGCCGCGCGCGCTGGCGACGCGGCTCGCCGCGGCGAAGGCGCACGCGGTCGCCGAGCGCGCCGCGAACGCGCTCGTCGTCGGCTCCGACCAGGTCGCCGAACTCGACGGCCGAGCGCTCGGCAAGCCCGGCACGGCCGCCGCGGCCGCGGCGCAGCTCGCCGCGAGCTCGGGCCGTGCGGTCGTGTTCCACACCGCGCTCTGCGTCGTCGACACGCGCGTCGAGCCCTGGCGCGCCGCCGCGCACTGCGACGAGACGACCGTCGCGTTCCGCCGGCTCGGCAGCGACGAGATCGAGCGCTACGTCGCCGCGGACCGTCCGCTCGACTGCGCCGGCGGCTTCAAGGTCGAGCGGCTCGGCGTCGCGTTGTTCGAGCGCATCGACAGCGCGGACCCGACCGCGCTGATCGGCTTGCCGCTGATCGCGCTCGCGCGCCTGCTGCGCGAGGCCGGCGTCGCGCTGCCCTGAGCCGGCGACGGAACTTCGCGCGCGTGCGCCGCTCGGAATGCGATGCGCGTCGCGCGGCGAGCAACGAGTCTCGGAACGCGCGCCCGCTACACTGCACACTGCGAGCCTCCGCCGCGAGAGCGGCTCCGCCGAGTCCTCGTCGATGACCGAACCCGCTCAGACCGCACTGCCTTCGGACCTGCGTGATCCGCTCGCGCGCGCGATCGCGCAGGTCAACACCGTCGTGCTCGGCAAGCGCCGCGAGATCCGCCTCGCGTTCGTCTGCCTGCTCGCCGGCGGACACCTGCTGATCGAGGACCTGCCCGGCGTCGGCAAGACCACGCTCGCGCACGCGCTCGCGGCGACGCTCGGCCTCGCGATCCAGCGCGTGCAGTTCACCTCGGACCTGCTGCCGTCGGACGTCATCGGCGTCGGCATCTACGATCGCGAAACGAACCGCTTCAAGTTCCATCCCGGCCCGCTGTTCACGCAGCTGCTGCTCGCCGACGAGATCAACCGCGCGACGCCGAAGACGCAGAGCGCGCTGCTCGAGGCGATGGCCGAGCAGCAGGTCACGGTCGACGGCGTCACCCATCCGTTGACGCCGCCGTTCTTCGTCGTCGCGACGCAGAACCCGCTCGATTTCGCCGGCACGTACCCGCTGCCGGACTCGCAGCTCGACCGCTTCATGCTGCGCATGAGCCTCGGCTATCCCGATCGCGACGCCGAGCGCGCGATGCTCGGCAGCGCCGACCGCCGCGAGATCATCGAGACGCTGTCGCCGTGCCTCGCGCCCGAGCAGGTGCTCGAGCTCCGCCGCGCGTGCGCCGCGGTGCTCGCCAGCCCGGCGCTGATCGACTACGTGCAGGCGCTGCTCGCGGCGAGCCGCGCGCACGCGGAAATTCGCATCGGCCTGTCGCCGCGCGCCGGGCTCGCGCTGCTCGCCGCCGCGCGCGCGCACGCGCTGCTGGCCGGCCGCGCGCACGTCGTGCCCGAGGACGTGCAGGCCGTGTTCCCGTTCGTCGCCGCGCACCGGCTGACGCCGAGCGCGAGCGCGCGGACCGATCGCGACCGGCTCGCGCTGCAGCTGCTCGACGCGACGCCGGTGCGCTGAGCGGTCGGATGGCCGCGAAGATCGCCGAGCTGCGCCTGCGCCTGACCGCGGCGGCCGAGCGCCGGCTGCCGGCGCTGACGCGGCTGCGTCGCGCCGAGCCGCCGCCGATCCGCCTCGACCGCCGGCGCATCTACGTGCTGCCGACGCGGTTCGGGCTCGTCTTCGCGGTGCTGCTGTTCGTCATGCTGCTCGGCGCGCTGAACTACGGCAACAATCCGGCGCTGCTGCTGACCTGCCTGCTCGGCGCCGCGGCCGGCGCGAGCCTGTTCTTCGGCTTCCGCGTCCTCAGCGGCCTCGTGCTGACCGCGCTCCACGCCGGCGAAACGTACGCCGGCGAGCCGCTCGCGCTCCGTCTGCGCTTCGCCGGCGACGCGCGCGCGCGGCCGAGCCTGCGCGTGCGGCGCGAGCGCACCGAGGCCGCGTTCGCGCTGCCGGCGCGCGCCGACGCCGACGCGTCGCTGTCGATCGCGGACGTGCGGCGCGGCTGGTTCCGTCCGGGCCGGATCCGCGTCTGGACCGATTATCCTTTGGGATTGTTCCAGTTGTGGAGCTGGCTGCATCCGGACGCGACGTTCCTGGTCTACCCGGAGCTCGAGTCGCCGCCGCCGCCGCTGCCGGCCGGGCGCGGGCGCGAGGGCGACCGGTCCGGCGCCGGCGACGACGAGGAGCGCGCCGGCCTGCGCGAGTACCGGCCGAGCGACCCGGCGCGGCTGATCGCATGGAAGCCGTCGGTACGCCACGACGCGCTGCTCGTGCGCGACGTCGAGCGTCGCTCCGGCGAGGCGCTGACGTTCGACTACGCGGCGCTGTCCGGCCTCGACCACGAGGCGCGCATCCGCCGGCTCGCGGCGTGGGTCGTGCTCGCCGAGGCCGAGCGCCGCGCGTACGCGCTCGGCCTGCCCGGCGCGACGCTCGGGCCCGATCTCGGTGCGCCGCACCGCCACGCCTGCCTGCGCGCGCTCGCGCTGCTGCCGCACGAAGCGGACGGTGCGCACACATGAGCGAGCGGCTCGACGACCGCCAATTCGACCTGCTCGGCGTCGCCGTCGCGGCGACGCTGCTCGCGCACGTCGGCCACCTGCCGGTCTGGTTGTCGGTGCCGATCGCGGTGCTGCTGCCGCTGCGCGTGTGGACGCGGCGGCGCGGCGCGAAGCCGGCGCCGTTGTGGGTGCGCATGCCGCTGACGCTCGCGCTGCTCGCGCTGGTGTTCACGAGCTACCGCACGGTGTTCGGCCAGGAGCCTGGCACCGTGCTCGGCTGCGGGCTGCTCGCGCTGAAGCTGCTGGAGTCCGAGCGCGCACGCGACGCGCGCGTCGCGCTCGCGTTCGCCGCGTTCGTGCTGATGAGCGCGCTGCTGTTCACGCAGTCGCTCGCGTTCACGCTGCTGGTCTGCGCGACGCTGCTGCTGCTGCTCGCCGCGCTCGCCGCGCTGCAGCCGGCGCCGCTCGGCCGGAGGCCGTGGTTCGGCGCGGAGCTGCGCCTCGCCGCGCGGCTGCTCGGCACCGCGCTGCCGCTCGCGGCCGCGGCGTTCGTGCTGGTGCCGCGGCTCGGCTCGCCGTTGTGGGGCTCGCCCGGCGCCGACACGGCCGGACGCACCGGGCTCGACGAACGCATGGCACCCGGCGAGCTGACCGAGCTGCTGACCGACGACTCGCCGGCGTTCCGCGTCGAGTTCGACGGCGCGGCGCCGCCGCCGCAGCGGCGCTACTTCCGCGCGATCGTGCTGTGGGACTTCGACGGCGCCGCGTGGTCGCGGCGGCCGTGGTACGGCCGCGGCCGGCCCGAGAACGCGCAGGCCGAAGGCGACGAGGTCGGCTACACGGTCACGCTCGAGCCGAGCGATCGCGTCTGGCTGCCGGCGCTGGACCTGCCGCTCGACGCGCCGCCGGGCGCCGCGCTGCGCGCCGACCGCGTCGTCGTCGCGGACCATCCGGTGACGAAGCCGCGCGAATACCACGTGCGCTCGGCGCAGCGCTATGTGCTCGCGCCGACGCTGAACGAGCTCGAACGGCGACGCGCGCTCGCGCTGCCGGCCGGCTTCAATCCGCAGGCGCGCGCGCTCGCCGAGGGCTGGCGCGCCGAGCGGCGCGACGACGCCGCGGTCATCGCCGCCGCGCTCGAGATGTTCCATGCGAGCTTCACCTACTCGCTCAGCGTACCGGCGCTCGGCCACGACTCGATCGACGAGTTCCTGTTCGGCACGCGGCGCGGCTTCTGCGAGCACTACGCGTCCGCGTTCGTGTTCCTGATGCGCGCGGCCGGCATTCCGGCGCGCGTCGTCACCGGCTATCAGGGCGGCTGGTGGAACGCGAGCGACGCGTATCTGCTCGTGCGCCAGTCCGACGCGCACGCCTGGGCGGAAGTCTGGCTCGACGGCCGCGGCTGGCAGCGCGTCGACCCGACCGCGGCGGTCAGTCCGTCGCGGATCGAGCTCGGCGCGGCGGCCGCGAACGGCAGCGCGAACTGGACGCAGGCGAGCTGGCTGCGCGCGCTGCGCGACCGCTTCGATTTCGTCAACCGGCTGTGGACGCGCGGCGTGATTCGCTTCGACGCGCTGCGCCAGAGAAGCCTGCTGTCGCCGTTCGGCGTCGCCGACGCGAATCCCGGCGACCTGCTGCTCGCACTGTCGGCGGTGCTCGCGCTCGCGATGGTCGCGGCGACGATCTGGGCGATGCGCGCCGCGCCGCACGCCGCCGGCGACGCGCTCGATCGCGCCTGGGCGAAGCTCGGCCGCCGTCTCGCGCGGCGCGGCTTCGCGGCGCGGCCGAGCGAAGGTCCGCTCGACTGGCTCAAGCGTCTGCGCGACGACGCGGACGCGCCGTCGGCCGCGCTCGCGCCGCTGGTCGGCGAGTACGTCGCGCTGCGTTACGGCACCGGCACGCCGCCGCCGGCGCGCGTCGGCGCGTTCGCGAGGGCGGTGCGCCGGCTTCGCCTGCGAAGAATTGTAAAGGCGCCGCGCTAGCGCGACGGCGATCGGTTCAGCGTCGTCGCTGTAGCATGCGGCGCACGACGCGCCGGCCGTGATGCGCGCTCGTTCCGAACACCCGAGGCTTCCATGAACAAGACCTTCGCCCTCGCCCTGCTCGCCGCCGGCCTCGCCTCCTGCGCGACCGTGCCGGCGCCGCTGCAAGGGCAGTACGCCAGCGTCATGCCGCGCGACGCGGCGAAGACGGTCGACCAGCCGGTGCGCTGGGGCGGCGAGATCATCAAGGTCGAGCCGAAGCGCGACGCGACCTGCTTCGAGGTCCTCGCGCGCGCACTCGACGCGAGCGCGCGGCCGACCGCGCGCGACCCGAGCGGCGGACGCTTCATCGCGTGCCGCGCCGGGTTCTACGATCCCGAGGAGTTCGAGCGCGGTCGCGACGTGACCGTGGTCGGCCGCGTGACCGGCACCGAGCAGCGCAAGGTCGGCGAGTTCGACTACACGTATCCACACGTCGACGCGGACACGATCTACCTGTGGCCGAAGCGGCCGCTCTACGTGCGCTCGCCGTATTACTACAACGACCCGTGGCTCTACGGCGGCTGGGGCCCGTGGGGCTGGGGTCCGTATTGGGGACCGTACTGGGGCGGCAGCGTGATCATCCACGACCGCGCGCCGCCGCCGCCTCCGCCGCACGGACGCTGACGCGGCGAAGCGGCGTCGCGCTTCGCCGGAGCGCAGCTCAGCCGGGCGGCCAGTGCATCGCGCGGCCGGCGAGCAGGTGCAGGTGCAGGTGGAACACGGTCTGGCCGCCGTCGCGGTTGCAGTTCATCACGCAGCGGTAGCCGTTCTCGGCGAAGCCCTGCGTCTTCGCCCAGCGCGTCGCGGCGAGCACGAGCCGGCCGATCAGCGGCGCGTCGGCGTCGTCGAGATCGTTCAGCGTCGCGACCGCGCGTTTCGGCACGAACAGCACGTGCACCGGCGCCTGCGGATTGATGTCGCGAAACGCGAG
>DASWOS010000329.1:0-10704 GCA_036398645.1 Dokdonella sp.
CTCGGCTTCGGCCTGCTCGGCGTCGCGCTCGCGGCGCAGGCTCGCTCGTCCTACGGCGAGCTGCTGCGGCGCGAGGTGCTCGCGCCGCTCGGCATGGACTCGACCGACGTCGAGCTGACGCCGGCGCTGCGCGCGCGGCTCGCGCCGGGACGCGACGAGCGCGGCGCGCCGGCGCCGCACTGGCGCTTCGGCGCGCTCGAGGGTGCCGGCGCGCTGCTCAGCGACGGCGCGGATCTGCTGCGCTACCTGCGCGCGAACATGGGACTGGCGAAGACGCCGCTCGACACCGCGCTGCGGCTCGTGCGGACGCCGCGTCGCGACATCGGCGGCGGTGACCGGATCGGGCTCGGCTGGATGATCCGCAGCACGCCCGACGGCGACGTCGTCTGGCACAACGGCGAGACCGGCGGCTACGCGAGCTTCGTCGGCTTCACCGCGGACGGTCGGCGCGGCGTCGCGATTCTCGCGAACGCGGTCGGCCCGCCGCAGGACCTCGGCTTCGCCGCGTTGTCGCCGCGGCTGCCGGTGCCGGCTGCGCACGCCGCGGTCGCGCTCGCGCCGGACGCGCTCGACGCCTACGTCGGCCGCTACGCGCTCGCGCCGGGTTTCGATCTCGACGTGTTCCGCCGCGACGCGCAGCTGTTCGCGCAGGCGAGCGGGCAGTCCGCGTTTCCGATCTTCGCGAGCGCGCGCGACGCGTTCTTCGCGCGGGTCGGCGGCATCACGCTCGACTTCGAGCGCGGCGCCGACGGCGCGGTCGCCGCGCTCGTGCTGCACCAGGGCGGCGTCGACCGTCGCGCCGCGCGCACCGCGAGCACGACGGACGCGCGCGGCGCGCGCAGCGTCGCTCTCGATGCGGCCGTGCTCGGCGACTACGTCGGCCGTTACGTGCTGATGCCCGGCGTCGCGTTCGACGTGAGCGTGCGCGGCGGCCAGCTGTACGCGCAGCTGACCGGCCAGGCTGCGCTCCCGGTTCATGCGTCGGCGAAGGATCGGTTCTTCTACACCGCCGTCGACGCGACGCTGGATTTCGAGCGCGATGCGGCCGGCCGCGTCGTCGCGCTCGTGCTGCACCAGAACGGCCGCGACCAGCGCGCGCCGCGCGAGCGCTGAGCACCGCGGCGCGGTAGGGCTACGGCAGGCGCGCGAGCAGCGCGTCGTGCAGCACGCCGCGCCGCCAGCCGTCGAGCGCGGTCGGCCAGGCGCGCGTCGCGAGCAGCGTCTCGAGATGGCGGCGCGAGCAGAGCAGGCTCTCGGGCAGGTCGAGCGCGCGCGCGCGCTCCGCGACCTCGTCTTTCAGCGCCGCGATCGCGGCCTTGTCGCGCGGCGACGGCGCGCGCGGAATCGGCGTGAACTCGAGCTCGTCCGGCGCGAGCGGCGCGTTGACGACGCCGAGCAGCTCGGCGCGCTGCGCCGCGCGCAGCGCGCGCAGGCCGCGGCAGCGCTCGGCCAGATCGTCGAGGTCGTGCGGCGGACGCGCGGCGAGGTCGAGCGCGCGCGCATCGTCGAGCAACCACGGCCGCGGCCGATCGAGCGCGCGCGCGGCCGCGTCGCGCCAGCGCAGCAAGCGGCGCAGCAGTGCCTGGCGCTCGCGCGGCCAGTCCGCCGCGCCGCGCAGCGCGAGCTGCGGCTCCGGATCCGGCTCGCGCCGGCGCGCGCGCTCGAGCGCGCGCGCGCAATCCTCGGCGAGCCAGTCCGCGTAGCCGCGCGCGGCGATGCGCGCGGACAGCTCCGCGTGCAGTGCGGCGAGATGCTCGACGTCCTGCGCGGCGTACTCGAGTTGCGCCGCGCTCAGCGGCCGGCGCAGCCAGTCCGAGCGCGTCTCGGCCTTCGGCAGGTCGACCTCGAGCAGCGTCGCGACGAGCTTCTGGTAGCCGAGGCCGGCGCCGAGCCCGGCGTACGCGGCGGCGACCTGCGTGTCGTAGAGCCGCGCGAGCGCGCAGCCGGCGGTCGCGAGCGCCTCGAGGTCCTCCGACGCGCTGTGCATGACGCAGACGTGGCGCGGATCGCCGAGCAGCGCGGCGAGCGGCGTCAGGTCGACGCCGGCGGTCGGATCGACGAGGCCGATGCGCGCGCCGAGCCCGATCTGCACGAGCGCGAGGCGCGGCAGGAACGTGTCGACGCGCATGAACTCGGTGTCGAGCGCGATCAGCGGGGGAGCTTCGGCGAGCAGCGCGTCGAGCGCGTCGCGGTGCGCGATCCAGTCGGCCAAAGGCAGGTACTCGGGTGATGAACGGATGAACGGACGATGTCGCGGCGCCGCGTCCGGCTTCTACGAGCGCGGACGAGCGCCGATAATCCGGACAACATGCCCGGTAGCGAAGTCGTACGCAAGCAGCACACTCTCGGCGGCGCCGCCGGCATCGCGCTGCTCGCGTTCGCGCTCGCGTACCGCTTCTTCCCCGGGCTGCTGCACCTGAAGCCGCTCGCGCCGCCGCCGGAATCCGGCGCGCAGATCGCCACGCACGCGCCGGCGGTGCCGCCGGCGACGTGGTCGGCGGTGCGCGCGCCGCCGGCGCAGACCGTGCCGGCCGCGTCGCCGCCCGCGCCGGAGCCGGCCGGCACCTCGTTCGCCGACGCGGTGCGCATGGGGCCGCCGATCGAGACGACGAAGGTCGTCGCCGCGCTGCTCGCGAAGGCGCGCGCGGCCGAGGACGAAGGCGCGCTGTTCGAGCCGAAGAACGCGAACGCGATCGCGCTGTATCGGCAGGTGCTCGCCGAAGCGCCGGACAACGCCGAGGCGGAGGCCGGACTCGAGCGCATCGCCGGCGCGCTGCGCGACTGGACGCGCGCGGCGATCGAGCGCGGCGACGAGGCGGCCGCGCAGCACTACCTGTCCGCGTACGCGGACCTGCCGCACGCCGAGGCCGAGCTCGCCGAGCTGCGCGCGCGCGTGAAGACGCTGCATCAGATCCTGCCGATGCTCGCGCACGCGGCCGATCTGATGAAGGCCGGCCACGCGACCGAACCGGCCGACGACAACGCGCTGGAGGTCTACCGCGGCGTGCAACAGCTCGACCCCGGCAACGCGCTCGCCGACGCCGGCCTCGCCGCGATCGAACGCAGCTACCTCGACGACGCGCTGTCCGAGGCCGCGCAGGACAACTTCGGCAACGCCGACCACATGCTCGGGCTCGCCTCGACGATCCGGCCCGGCTCGCAGGCGCTGCTCGAGACGCGCGCGCGCGTCGAGGGCATCCGCCGCCAGCGCGCCGAGACCGTGCTCGCGCAGGCGCGCTCCGCGCTCGACTCCGGCAACGCGGACCTCGCCGACGAGCTCGCGCGCAAGGCGCAGTCGATCAGCCCGGACCTCGCCGGCCTCGACGACTTCAACCATCGGCTGGCCAATGCGCGGCTGT
Organism: Dokdonella sp.; assembly: GCA_036398645.1. GTDB lineage: Bacteria > Pseudomonadota > Gammaproteobacteria > Xanthomonadales > Rhodanobacteraceae > Dokdonella_A. The sequence continues at coordinate 3,360 of DASWOS010000329.1, forward strand.
ACGCGAGCATGAAGCCGGGCCAGGTCGTGCGCGACCCGTTCCTCGACGTCGCCGGCAACGCGCCGGCCGTCGTCGTGATCCCGACCGGCGAGTTCGTCATGGGCTCGCCGGCCGACGAGCCGGGCCACGCCGACAACGAGGAACCGCAGCGGCGCGTGCGCATCGAGATCGGCTTCGCGCTCGGCCAGAGCGAGGTCACGGTCGGCGAGTTCGGCGAGTTCGTGCGCGCGAGCCGCTACGTGACCGACGCGGAGAAGCTCGGCGGCAGCGCGATCTACGAGGAGAGCAGCGGCCGCATCGCGAACCGCCCCGGCGCGACCTGGCGCGACGACTATCGCGGCGAGCGCGCCGGCGCGAACCTGCCGGTCGTCAACGTGTCGTGGAACGACGCGGCCGCGTATGCGGACTGGCTGTCGCGGCGCACCGGCAAGAAGTACCGGCTGCCGAGCGAGACCGAGTTCGAGTACGCGCTGCGTGCCGGCTCGGCCGCGCGCTATCCGTGGGGCGACGGCAATCCGGATCGCGTCATCGGCAACTTCACCGGCGAAGGCGACCGCTCGCCGTCGAAGCGCAGCTGGACCACCGCGTTTCCGCACTACAGCGACGGCTACTGGGGACCCGCGCCGGTGCGCAGCTTCCGGCCCGACGCGTTCGGGCTCTACGACATGGAAGGCAACGTGTCCGAGTGGGTCGAGGACTGCTGGCACGACAACTACGTGCGCGCGCCGCGCGACAGCTCGGCCTGGGTCAATCCCGGCTGTGAGCGTCGCGTGATCCGCGGCGGTTCGTGGGGCAGCGATCCGAACCAGGTGCGTTCGGCGTTCCGCCTCGCCGCGGCGGCGGACCTGCGCAGCGCGCGCGTCGGCTTCCGCATCGCGCGCGACCTGTAGCGCCGCCGCGATTCCTGCGGCCGGCGGCGGACGTTCGCCACGCCCCGTCGCGTCGGCGCCGCGACCGAACTCTCCAACGGAGACGGAACGCCGCGGCCGCGCCGAGCGCGAGTGCGGTCCCGTCCCGGCATGCGGACGCAATCGCTCCGGGCGTCGGCGGCCGAGCGGTCCGACGTGCGTTCGAGGTTCGCGACGTTCACGCCCAGCGATCGAGCGCGCGGCGCACCGCGCCGAGATAGCCGGCGCCGAACAAATTCAGATGGTTCAGCAGGTGGTACAGGTTGTACAGCGATGCGCGCTCGCGCCAGGACGCGTCGATCCCGGCCTCGGCGGCGTACGCCGCGAAGAACCTCGGCGGCGGCTCGCCGAACAGCGTCAGCATCGCGAGCTCGGCCTCGGCCCAGCCGTAGTGGACCGCGCCGCCGTCGATCAGCGCGAGCTCGCCGTTCGCGCAGGCGTGCAGGTTGCCGAGCCAGAGATCGCCGTGGATCAGCACCGGCGGCATCGGCGGCACGCGATCCGCGAGCGTCGCGGCGATGCGCTCGACGCGGCGCAGGTCGTCGGCGCCGAGCCGGCCGCTCGTGGCTGCGCGCTCGGCTTGCGCGCGCAGCCGGCGTTCGGCGAAGAACGCGTGGCCGTCGTCGTGCCAGCGGTTGTCCTGCGCGCCGTCGCCGCACCAGCCGTCGGCGTCGAAGCCGAACGCGGGTCCGCGCGACCGGTGCAGCGCGGCGAGCCGCGCGCCGGCACGCGTCCAGTCCTCGTCTCGCGCGTGGCCGGCGCCGAGATCCTCGAGCACGAGGCCGTCGGCGGCCGCCTCGTGGATCGCGACGACGCGGATCGTCCGCGTCGCGCGCAGCGCCTCGAGGCCGCGCGCCTCGGCGGCGAAGAAGCCGTCCGGCGCGCCGCGGCGGATCTTCGCGACTGCGGCGCGGCCGTCGGCGAGCGCGAGGCGGTGCAGACCGTCGGGCAGCGTCGGGCACGTCGAGACCATGGAAGGACTCTAGCGCTGTGGGGCACGCATGCGTGCCTCGAGCCGAGTGCAGGACGCGGCGGTGCGCGATCGCGGCTGAAGCCGGCTCCTACAGGGCGTGGCGGCAGACGTGGCAGCGGTCGCGACGCGGAGGCGCGATCGCGGCGCGGCTCGGCCGTGTGCTGCGGTTCGGCGAGCGTCGTAGGAGCGTGCTTCTGCCGCGAACGCGCGCGCTGCGGAGGATCACCATGCGCGTCGCGGCGGATGGATGCGCGTGCTGCGGTCGTGCGCGATCGCGGCTGAAGCTGGCTCCTACAGGGCGTGGCAGCGGCCGTGACGGCGGTCGTGGCGGCGATCGTGATGGCGGTCGCGACGGGGCGGCGGCGCGATCGCGGTGCGGTCGGTTGCGTGGCGCGTTCGGCGCGCGCGCCCGGCGACGGATGCGTGGGTCAGGAATCGCCGCCGCGTCAGGAATCACCGTCGAGCGGGCGAGGCGCGAGCTCCGGGTCGTCCATCGCATAGGCCGCGCTGGCGAGATCGGCGTCGTGCTTGCGCACGTGCAGCGTGCCGCGCAGCCAGCGCGAATCGCCGAGCTCGGGTGCCGGCACCGGCTTCGTCAGCGTCACGTAGACGATCTGGTCCGGCGGCGGAGGCGGCACGTGGATGCAGGCGCCCAGCGTCGGCACGAAGAAGTACGCGCTCATGCGACCCTCGCCGTCGACGTCGAGCGGGACGACGTAGCCGGGCAACGCGACGCGGCGGCCGTCGAGCGCGGCGACGGTCTCGAACGAGCCGAACTGCGGCGCGCGCTGATCGCTCGAATGGTCGACGTGGCGCATCGCGAACGCGAACGCGCGGCGTTGGTTCTCGAGCTCGGCGGGCGGGATCAGCTCGCTCCAGTCGGTCTCGGCGAACGCCGGAACGGCCGGCTTCGCGGCGGCCGGCGCGGAGCCGCCGCTGCACGCCGAGAGCGCGACGAGCGCGACGGCGAGCATCGCCGCGAGCGCGCCGCGGCGGTGCGCATCAGCCGTCATACGGCACCAGCTCGGCGTCGTCCATCGTGTACGCGGAGCCGGCGATCTGGTTCTTCGTCGTCTCGATGCGCAGCTCGCCGCGCAGCCAATACGGATCCCAGATCTGCGGCGTCTTGATCGGCGTCTTCAGCATCGCGTGCACGAGCTGGTTCGGCGGCGGCGGCGGCACGTGGATGCACGCGCCGAAGAACGGCACGAAGAAGAATTCGGTCATGCGGCCCTGATCGTCGCTCTCGATCGGCACGACGTAGCCGGGCAGCTTGATCTTCTTGCCGGTCACCTCGGGCACCGTGTGGTACGTGCCGATCTGCTTCATGCGCATGTTGCCGACGTGCTGCACCGGCGCCGGATTCTTCAACGCCTCGAGATCCTCCGGCGGCATCATCTTCAGCCAGTCGAGCTCGGCGTAGCCGTCGGTCGACGGTGCCGGCGCCGGCTCGGCTTCCTGCGCGGCCGACGGCGGCGGCGCGAGACCGCGGCTCCGCGCGTACGCACGCGCGGCCTCGGCACCGTCCGCGGCGGCCTTCGCGCGCGCGGCCGCATCGGCCGCGGCCGACGAATCCGCCGGCGCCGCGCCTTGCTCCGGCGGCGCGGGCGCACGGCTGCACGCGGCGACGAGCAGCGCGAGGGCGAGAACGCGAAACGGTCGCAGCGACATCGTCATACCCGCAAGGTCAGGCCGTCGGCGAGTGCGCGGCGATAGGCGAGCAGCGCCGGGACCGCGCCGGCGAGCACGCCGGCGACGAGCACGGCGCCGAGCAGCGCCGCTTCGAGCGGCGACGGCGGCGACAGCGCGAGCGCGAGGCCGAAGCGATCCATCACCGCACCGCGCGCGGCGGCGAGCGCAGCGTACATCAGCGCGAGCCCGGCGATCTCGCCGGCGAACGTCAGCAGGCCGGCTTCGAGCACGAGCAGCCCGAACACGAGCCGCGGATGCGCGCCGAGCGCGCGCAGGATCGCCATCTCGCGGCGGCGCTCCGCGAGCGTGGTCAGCAGCGCCGTGACCATGCCGGCGAGGCCGACCAGCACGACGAGCACGCTGATCAGGAGCAGCGCGCTCTCGGCGACGCCGACCAGCTCCCAGAGCTGCTGCAGCGCGACGCCGGGCAGAATCGCCGTCAGCGGCTCGGCCTCGTAGTCGTCGATCTCGCGCTGCACGCCGAACGTCGCGATGCGGCTCTTCAGGCCGAGCAGGAACGCGGTGATCGTCTTCGGCGTCAGGTCCATGTGGCGCGCCTGCTCCGCGCTGACCGCCGCGCCGGGGATGCGCGTGCCGGACTGCCAGTCGACGTGGATCGCCTCGATGCCGGCCAGGCTGACCGCGACCGTCGCGTCGACCGGCGTGCCGGTCCGCGCGAGGATGCCGACGACGCGGAACGGCTTGTCCTTGTGATCGGCGAAACCGATGCGGCCGGTGCCGTGCGTCAGCACGATCTCGGTGCCGAGCGCATAGCCGAGACGGCGCGCGACCTCGGCGCCGAGCACCGCGTCGTAGACGTCGTCGAACGGCTTGCCGGCGGCGAACTCGAGCGCGTGGCGCGCGCCGTAGCGGTAGTGCGCGAAGAAGTCGCCGGTCGTGCCCATGACGCGGAAGCCGCGGTGCGAGTCGCCGAGCGAGATCGGCACGGACCAGGCGACGTCCGGCCAAGCGGCGACCTCGGTGTAGGTCTGCCAGGACACGTTGTTCGTCGCGTCGCCGAGATGGAACACCGCGTAGAGCAGCAGGCCGACCGGGCTCGAGCGCGCGCCGACGATGAGATCGGTGCCGGACACCGTGCTCGCGAAGCTCTCGCGCGTCTCGCTGCGGATGCGCTGCACGCCGAGCACGAGCGCGACGCTGAGCGCGATCGTCAATGCGGTCAGCGCGCCGGTCGCGAAGCGGTTGCGCAGGCTTTTCAGTGCGAGGGCGAGCATCGGCGTCAGTCCATGTTCGCGCGCTGCGCGCGGTTGATCTCGGCGAGGCGCACGGTGCGGTCGAACAGCGTCGCGAGGCCGGGATCGTGGCTGACGAACACGACCGTCGTCCGCGCGCGCGCGCATTCGCGGAACAGCAGCTCGAGGAACGCCGCACGCGCGTCGGCGTCGAGCGCCGAGGTCGGCTCGTCCGCGACCAGCAGCTCCGGATCGCCGATCAGCGCGCGCGCGACCGCGACGCGCTGCTGCTGGCCGACGCTGAGCTCCGCGGCCGGACGCCCGGCGAAGCGCGAGGGCTCGAGGCCGAGCGCGGCGAGCAGCCGGTCGGCCGCGGCCGCGGCGCCGCCGGCGACCTGCGCCGCGCGCCGCCGCGGCAGCGAGAAGCGGCACGCGAGCAGCACGTTGTCGCGCGCGGACAGGTACGGCAACAGGTTGAACTGCTGGAACACGAAGCCGACGTGATCGGCGCGAAAACGGTCGCGCCGCGACGCGCCGAGCGCCGCGAGATCGGTGCCGAGCACCTCGACGCGGCCGGCCTGCGGCAGCAGCACGCCGCCGATCAGGCCGAGCAATGTGCTCTTGCCGCTGCCGCTCGCACCTTGCACGAACACGCGCTCGCCGCGCGCGATCGTGAGCTCGCCGATGTCGAGCAGGCGCGGCTGGCCGCGCCAGGCGAAGCCGACGTCGTCGAAGCGCACGGCCGGCATGGCCGGCGCGGCCGGCGTGCGCTCGGCTGCCGGGGCGGGGCTCATTTCGACAGCGGCACCATCGTCGTGCCCGGCGTCAGCACTTGGCTGCCCTGGCGGTCCGGCAGCACGAGGTCGACGTTGACCTTGTGCAGCGGCGGGAAGCGCTCGAACAGCGTGACGTCGAGCGCGTGCAGCGCGAGCGGCGCATGGCAGGCATAGCGGTACGTCGCATCGAAGTCGGCGTGCTCGTGATCGCCGCCGTGCGCATCGTCGTCGTGGTCGTGATCGTCGTCGCCGTGGCCGTCGCCGTCGGCGGCATCGAAGCCGTGCGGCGCGACCTGCACCGATTCGAGCGCGCATCCGGCGGCCTGCGGCAGGAGCAGCCAGCCGCCCGGCGCGTTCAACGCGTCGAGCGTCGCGCGATAAGCGGCACGCTCGGCATCGTCGCGGGGCGGATGTTCGAAGCCGAGCAGGCTCATGCCCGGCGCGTCGAGCGAGACGAGCAGCAACTGGCCGTCGAGGCCGACGTTCAGCGTCGCCTCGCCGTGCACGTGCGGGCCGTGATGGCGGTGCGGCGAAGCCGGTGCGGCCGCGAGCGCGGCGAACGAGACGAGCAGGGCGAAGAGCGGCAGAGCGCGGTGCATGGAAGGCGTCCGAAGAGCGATGTCAGGTGTATGTTATATTATAACTAATCGCTTGGGGAGCCGATGTTCGTGCTACGACGACCGTGGATCGGATCGCACCTGCTCGACCGCACAGGGGCGTTCGTCGCCGTGCTTTGCGCGATCCATTGCGCCGCGGTTCCGCTCGTGCTCGCGACCATGCCGTCGGTCACGCTCGCGCTGCTGTCGTGGAAGGACCCGCATCATCGCGCGGCGATGTGGCTGCTGCGCGCGAGCCGTTGGGAATGGCTCGTCGTCGCGTTCGCGCTCGGTTTCGCCGCGACCAGCCTCGCGCTCGGCTTCGCGCGCCATCGCCGGCTGCACCCCGCGTTGCTGCTCGTGCTCGCCGCGCTGCTGTTCGCCGTCGCGATCGGCTCGCCGCTGTCGATCGTCCCCGGCTGGCACGCCGGCTTCGCCGTGCTCGGAGGCGCCGCGCTCGCCGCCGCGCATGTGACGAACCTGCGCGCGCTGCGCGCGCGGCCGGCGCCGCTCGTGTCCGCGAGCGGAGATCGTGCCGGCGGCCGCATCCCGGCGGCGGCGCGCGCGCCCGCGACGCGCCCGTAAGCGCCGCACCGGTGTCCGTGCGCGCCGTCGCGCCGCGTGATGGCGAGCCGAAGTCCGCCCGCGGAAGCGCCGCGTTGCCGGCGGGTTGTCTCGCGCGGCGCGCGCCCGTATCATGCGCGGCCCGCTTTCGGGGCGGCCGATCGCTCTTCCGCCGCTTGCGCTTCGCCGGCGAGCACGGAGAATGATCGCCGAGCCTCGCCGACGCAGTCGGCTCCGCATCGCTCGAAACGATGCCGGACGAAGGCGACCGCATTGCGCCGCGCGCGACCCTCCGCACGGCGACCGTTTCAGCGGAGAGGTGGCAGAGTGGTCGAATGCGCCGGATTCGAAATGCGGTTTACGGTTTTGCCGTAACGTGGGTTCGAATCCCACCCTCTCCGCCAATTTCCAAGCTGCCGATTCGATAGGCAGTTTTTCCGTTCAGATCTGGCGTGTCGGACACATCGGTTGGAAAACCTACCGATGCGCCGCGCAATGTATTCATTCGTCATTCTTCCGGCATCTACCGTTTCCGCCTGGTCGGCCGCTCGCGCGGCGTTCGGCCGACGCAAGGCGGTGAAGCAGTCGTTGCGCACGCACGATCTCCGTGCGGCGCACTGCTCGCGCACGGCTTGGCGGCGCG
>DASWOS010000330.1:0-1801 GCA_036398645.1 Dokdonella sp.
GACTCGATGGGCCACGCCGCCGGCGACCGCATGCTGAAGGCGGCCGGCAGCCGCCTGCGCCAGGTCGTGCGCGAGGGCGACTCGGTCGCGCGGCTCGGCGGCGACGAATTCACCGTCGTGCTCGAGGACATCGGCAGCAGCCTCGAGGCCGAGCGCATCGCGGAGAAGATCATCGCCGCGTTCGAGGAACCGCTCGAGCTCGACAACGGCCAGGAGGTCGTGATCTCGCCGTCGATCGGCATCAGCCTTTATCCGGACCACGGCCAGGTGCCGTCGGACCTGCTGAAGTTCGCCGACACCGCGATGTACCAGGCGAAGGAGCGCGGCCGCAAGACGTTCATGGTCTACGCCGAGGCGATGGATGCGGCCGCGCGGCTCCGCGCGAGCACGGTCTCGGCGCTGCGCAAGGCGCTCGAGCGCGACGAGCTGTCGCTGGTCTACCAGCCCAAGCTGTCGCTGCTCGACGAGCGCATCACCGGCGTCGAGGCGCTGCTGCGCTGGCGCAGCGGCGATCTCGGCGACGTGTCGCCGGGCGTGTTCGTGCCGATCGCCGAGGAGACCGGCATGATCATCGAGATCGGCAACTGGGTCGTCGCGCACGCCTGCGCGCAGCTCGCGCGCTGGCGCGAGGCCGGCCTCGACGATCTCACGATGTCGATCAACATCTCGGTCGCGCAGCTGCTGCGCGGCGACCTGATCCAGCGCTTGTGCGAGGTGCTCGCCGAGCACGACATCGCGCCGAACCAGATCGAGCTCGAGCTGACCGAGAGCATGGTCATGGCGAACGCCGAGCAGTCGATCACGACGCTGCAACGCCTGAAGACCGTCGGCGTCGCGCTCGCGATCGACGACTTCGGCACCGGCTACTCGTCGCTGTCGTACCTTAAGCGCCTGCCGATCGACGCGCTGAAGATCGACAAGGAATTCGTCGGCGACATCACGACCGACCCGGACGACGAGGCGATCACGGCGACCGTCATCACGATGGCGCATTCGCTCGGCCTGAACGTCGTCGCCGAAGGCGTCGAGATCGGCGAGCAGGTCGAGTACCTGCGCGAGCAGGACTGCGACGAGGTGCAGGGCAACTGGCTGTCGCCGCCGCTCGCCGCGGCGGACTGCTTCGAGTTCCTGCTCGCGCGGGCCCGTCAGCGGCGTCTCGCGCTCGGCGAGCCGCTGCGCTGAACGCGCGCGCGGCCGGTGACCATGCGCGCCGCCGCGATGCTATATTCCGGCCATGTCCGCGCACGAGCAAAGCCTGACGGCGATCGGCGAGCACGTCGACCGGTTGCTCGAGCTGTGCCGGACGCTGCAGGAAGAAAACCGCAGCCTGCGCCAGAGCCAGGAGCAGCTCGCGAGCGAGCGCGCGCAGTTGCTCGCGCGCAACGAGCAGGCCCGCTCCCGCGTCGAGGCGATGATCCTGCGGCTGAAGTCGCTCGAACAGAACCACGGCTGACGCGCCGCGCATGAAGGCTCCGCGATGAACGCCGACGCTCCGGTCGCGATCAGCGTCCTCGACCGCGAGTTCCTGATCGCGTGCACGCCGGAGGAGAAGCCCGGCCTGCTCGCCGCCGCGCGGTACCTCGACGAACGCATGCGCGAGATGCGCGGCGCCGCGCGCAACGCGACGTTCGATCGCATCGCCGTGCTCGCCGCGCTGAACATCAGCCACGAGCTGCTGTCGCTGCGCCAGCGCGAGAGCGCCGACTCGGCGCGCCTCGCCGACAGATTGCAGGCGCTGCACGCGAAGCTTGAACGCGCGTTCGCCGGGTCACTACAATAGCCGCAGGTGTCCTCTGCGGTG
>DASWOS010000331.1:0-5113 GCA_036398645.1 Dokdonella sp.
AGCGTACGCGCTTCGACCTCGAGATGATGGCCGAGGTCGGCTACTGCAACGGCATCGAGAACTACTCGCGGCACCTGACCGGGCGTTCGCCCGGCGAGCCGCCGCCGACGCTGTTCGACTACCTGCCGCCGGACGCGCTGCTCGTCGTCGACGAGTCGCACGTGACGATCCCGCAGATCGGAGGCATGTACCGCGGCGACCGTTCGCGCAAGGAGACGCTCGTCGAATTCGGCTTCCGGCTGCCGTCGGCGCTCGACAACCGGCCGCTGAAGTTCGACGAATGGGAGGCGCGCGCGCCGCGCACGATCTTCGTCTCGGCGACGCCGGGGTCGTACGAGATCGACAAGTCCGGCGACAACATCGTCGAGCTCGTCGTGCGCCCGACCGGGCTCGTCGATCCGAAGGTCGAGGTGCGTCCGGCGCGCACGCAGGTCGACGACCTGCTCGGCGAGATCAACGCGCGCGTCGCGATCGGCGACCGTGTGCTGGTCACGACGCTGACCAAGCGCATGGCCGAGAACCTGACCGAGTACCTCGAGGAGCACGGCGTGCGCGTGCGCTACCTGCACTCGGACATCGAGACCGTCGAGCGCGTCGAGATCATCCGCGACCTGCGCCTCGGCAAGTTCGACGTGCTGGTCGGCATCAACCTGCTGCGCGAAGGGCTCGACATGCCCGAGGTCTCGCTGGTCGCGATCCTCGACGCGGACAAGGAAGGCTTCCTGCGTTCGGCCGGCTCGCTGATCCAGACGATCGGCCGCGCCGCGCGCAACCTGCGCGGCACCGCGATCCTGTACGCGGACCAGGTCACGCGCTCGATGAAGGCCGCGATCGACGAGACCGACCGCCGCCGCGCGCGCCAGGTCGAATACAACCTCGAGCACGGCATCACGCCGCGTTCGATCGTGCGCCGGATCGCCGACATCATGGAAGGCGCGCGCGCCGAGGCGGAGTCCGAGCGCGGCCGCGGACGCGGCGCCGCCGCGCGCAAGGCGGCCGAACCCGCGCCGGACTATCGCCTGCTGACGCCGGAGCAGGTCGCCGCGAAGATCAAGCAGCTCGAGGCGCAGATGTACAAGCACGCGCAGGATCTCGAGTTCGAGGATGCGGCGCGGCTGCGCGACGAGATCCATCGGATTCGCGAGCAGGGCCTGATCGGCTAGAGCTGCGTCGCCGCGCCGCGGCGCGGCCGCGTCACACGGCTGTCGCGCGCGACGGCTAGCCTCGTCGGACGTCGAGGCCGCGCTTCTGCGCCTCGCGAATCCTGTCTTCGACCTTCGATGCCGATGAATCGAGCGCTGCCGGCGCGCGCCACCGCCGCGGTCGCCGCGGACGTTCCCGGCGATCTCGGCCGGCTGCTGCTGCCGACCGCACCGGTCGCGCCGGACACGCCGGTGCTCGGCGTCGCCGAGCTGTTCCTCGAGGCGCGCCACGCCGGGCTGCTCAGCCTTCCGGTCGTCGACGCGGACCTGCGTCCGCTCGGCGCGATCAGCCGCTACGAGCTGATGCGGATCTTCCTGATGCCGTACGGCCGCGAGCTGTTCGGCCGGCGGCCGATCACCGCGCTGATGAACCCGCGCCCGCTCGTGCTCGCGACGACGACGCCGATCGACGAGGCCGCGCGCGCGATCGCGGCGCACATCGCGAGCCCGATCACCGACGACTTCCTGCTCGTCGAGGACGCGCGCTACGCCGGCACCGGCCTCGTGCTCGACGTGCTGCGCGCGGTCGAGGACCGGCTCGGCCAGCGCGGCAACGAACTCGAGCGCGCCTATGCACGGCTGAAGGCGTCGCAATCGCAGCTCGTGCAGTCGGAGAAGATGGCGTCACTCGGCCAGATGGTCGCCGGGCTCGTGCACGAGATCAACACGCCGCTCGGCTACGTGCGCAACAACGTCGAGATGACGAGTGCCGCGGTCGCCGATCTCGCGCAGCTGATCGCCGCGCAGGACGCCGCGATCGACGCGTTGCGCGGCGGCGACGGCGCGGCCGCGCGGCGCGCGCTCGACGCGCTCGGGCCGGCGCGCGCGCGCTTCGACGCCGCCGCGCTGACGGACCTGCGCGAGCTGCTCGACGACGCGGTGCACGGCGTCGGCCGCATCGGCGAGCTCGTCGCGAATCTGAAGGACTTCAGCCGCGTCGACCAGGGCGGCCTGCAGAAGGCCGACGTCAATGCGCTGGTCGCGAGCGCGCTGAAGATCGCCGGGCATCTGCTGCGCAAGCGCGGCGTCGAGGTCGCGTTCACGCCGGGTGCGCTGCCGGAGATCGAATGCGCACCGGCGCAGATCAACCAGGTACTGCTGAATCTGCTGACCAACGCGGCGCAGGCGATCGAGCACGAGCGCGGCCGCATCATCGTGCGCACGCAGGCGCTCGACCGGCGCGTGCTCGTGCTCGTCGAGGACAACGGCAAAGGCATCGCGCCGGATCACCTGTCGCGGATCTTCGATCCGTTCTTCACGACCAAGCCGGTCGGGCAGGGCACCGGCCTCGGCCTCGCGATCTCGCACCAGATCGTCGAGCAGCACGGCGGCACGATCCGCGTCGCGTCGAAGCTCGGCGTCGGCACGCGCTTCCTGATCGTGCTGCCGCTCGCGGCGCCGGCCGTCCGATGAGCACGCCGCCGTGCGTTCTGTTCGTCGACGACGAGGAGCGCGTCCTGCGTTCGCTGCGCATGCTGTTCCGCGGCCGCTGCGAGGTGCTGACGACGACGTCCGGCCGCGAGGCGCTGGAATGGGTGCGCGGGCGCACGGTGCACGTCGTCGTCAGCGACCAGCGCATGCCGGAGATCAGCGGCGTCGCGCTGCTGCGCGCGGTCGCGGAAAGCTCGCCGGCGACGATGCGCGTGCTGCTGACCGGCTACGCGGACATCGACGCGGTCACCGCCTCGGTCAACGAGGGCGAGATCTTCCGCTTCGTCGAGAAGCCGTGGGACGCGGCGCGCATGATCGAGATCGTCGACCAGGCCGCGCGGGTCGCGCTGCGCGAGTTCGCCGCCGCGGAGCACAGCGCGCGGGCGCCGGCCGGCGCCGCGCCGCGGCCGCAGCCCGGCGCCGCGGCGCGCGTGCTCGTGCTCGACGCCGGCGACGCGACCGCCGCGCTGGTGCGCGAGCTGCTGCCGCCGGCCGTGCGGGTCGAACACGCGCGCGGTCTCGAGCACGCGCTCGAACGCCTCGCCGAGCACGACGTCGCGGTCGTCGTCGCGCAGCTGTCCGGCGCGACCGGCGACGTCGGCGACGCGCTGAAGCGGCTGAAGCGGCTGCGGCCGGCGACGCTCGCGGTCGTGATCTCGCCGCTGCGCGACAGCCGCCTCGTCATCGATCTGATCAACGAGGGGCAGATCTTCCGCTTCCTGCTGCAGCCGCCGGTCCGCGAGCTGCTGCGCCGCGGGCTGGTCGCCGCGCTGGAGCGGCACGCGGAGCTTCGCGCCGCATCGGAGCGGCTCGGCCGCTACGCGGTCGAGGCGCCGCGGAGCGAGACGCCGACCGTGCAGGACCGGCTGCTGCACTACTGGCGCCGCATCCGCGAGGCCGCGTTCGCGCGCTGACCGGCGCCGTCGCGCCGGCCGCCGTCCGCGCCGCGAGGCGCGCCGGTGCTTGTACGCGGCGGCGGACTCGGTTAGGCTTCGCGACCCCTTTTCGGGGCGGTTAGCTCAGCGGTAGAGCACTACCTTGACATGGTAGGGGTCACAGGTTCGATCCCTGTACCGCCCACCACGTACGCGCGGCGCACCTCGGCCGCGGCATGCGGTGCGGAACACGCCGGCCACGGACGGTCGGTTCGCCCTGCCGTCACGGACGACGGCCGAAGCGACGGAGCCGTAGTTCGAAAGAACACGATCACGATGACGCGAACGCTCGACCTCTTCGTCTGATCGCAAGGCCCGTCCGGCACGACATCGGGGCGCCCTTGGCGCCCCTTTTTCGTTGCGCGACGGCTTCGGCGCGGGCCGACGGTCGGAACGGACCGACCCGCAGCCGACTCCCGAGGAACACGTCATGATCACGATCACGCTCCCCGACGGCAGCCGGAAGCCGTTCGACCATCCGGTCACCGTCGCCGAAGTCGCCGCGTCGATCGGCGCCGGGCTCGCGAAGGCGACCGTCGCCGGCATGGTCGACGGCAAGCTCGTCGACGCGAGCGACCGCATCGACCACGACGCGAGCGTGCGCATCGTCACGCCGAAGGACCCGGAAGGCGTCGAGATCATCCGCCACTCGTGCGCGCACTTGGTCGGCCACGCGGTCAAGCAGCTGTACCCGACCGCGAAGATGGTCATCGGTCCGGTCATCGAGGACGGCTTCTACTACGACATCTGGTACGAGCGCCCGTTCACGCCGGACGACCTCGCCGCGATCGAGCAGCGCATGCGCGAGCTGATCGACAAGGATTACGACGTCGTCAAGAAGATCGCGCCGCGCGACGAGGTCATCGCGGTGTTCGCGCAGCGCGGCGAGGACTACAAGCTGCGCCTGATCGAGGACATGCCCGACGAGAAGGCGATGGGCCTGTACTACCACGAGGAATACGTCGACATGTGCCGCGGGCCGCACGTGCCGAACACGCGCTTCCTGAAGGCGTTCAAGCTGACGCGCATCTCCGGCGCGTATTGGCGCGGAGACGCCAAGAACGAGCAGCTGCAGCGCATCTACGGCACCGCCTGGGCCGACCGCAAGCAGCTCGACGCGTACATCCAGCGCATGGAGGAAGCCGAGAAGCGCGACCACCGCAGGCTGGCCCGTCAGCTCGATCTGTTCCACATGCAGGACGAGGCGCCCGGCATGGTGTTCTGGCATCCGCGCGGCTGGGCGATCTGGAAGGCGGTCGAGCAGTACGTCCGCGGCGTCTACGCCGCGAGCGGCTACCAGGAAGTGCGCGGCCCGCAGATCATGGACGTGAGCCTGTGGAAGAAGTCCGGCCACTGGGACAACTACCACGAGCACATGTTCTTCACCGAGTCGGAGAAGCGCGTCTACGCGCTGAAGCCGATGAACTGCCCGGGCCACGTGCAGATCTTCAACAGCCGCCAGCACAGCTACCGCGATCTGCCGGTGCGCTACGGCGAGTTCGGCGGCTGCCATCGCAACGAACCGTCCGGCGCGCTGCACGGCAT
>DASWOS010000332.1:0-2121 GCA_036398645.1 Dokdonella sp.
GGCGCGGGCGCCGGCGTCTGCGGCGGCGCCGGCTTCCGAGGCGGCGCCGGCGCCGGATGTGCCACGCGCGGCCGGCGCCGCGACGCAGCCGTCGCCGCGGTCCGTGCGCGCGGACCGGCTCGGCACCGGCCACGGCGAACGCGAATACGCGCACGCCGACGCGACCACGTTCGAGCGCGCGACGCGCGATCCGGCCGAGACGCTCGCGATCTGGTACGACCGCTACGAGAGCCTCGCCGCGCGCGGCATCGTGCCGCGGCCGCTCGCGCACGCGGAACCGCGGCCGTTCCCGGGCGGCTTCGTGCCGGACCCGTCGCCGCGCTGAGGCGGCGCCGTCCCGGCGCGGGCGCCGGGCACGCCGCGACGAACGATGCCGCGGCGCGCTCCGCGGCGAGGCCGTTCGCGTCGCGGATCGGCGCACGGCGCACTCGCGACGGCGCGGCCGCGCAGCGCGGCGTCGAGCCGTCCGCGCCGGCGATCGACGCGGCGCGGCGGCGCCGTGCGCGGCGTGACGCGCCCCTCGCACACGGCCCCGAACCGGCGCGGCTGCGGTAACGCGGCGCTAACCGATCCGCTGCCAGACTGCCGCCGGTTTTTTCGCCGAGGGGAGTGCTCGCATGCGTCACCGGATCGTCGTCGCGCTCGCGCTGGCGGCGCTGCTCGCGCTCGGCGTCGCGCGGCCGGGACACGCCGGCTCGACGCTGCTGAACGTCTCCTACGATCCGACGCGCGAGCTGTATCGCGAGCTCGACGCGGCGTTCGCCGCGGACTGGAACGCGCGCACCGGCGAGACCGTCGCGATCGAGCAGTCGCACGGCGGCTCCGCGCGCCAGGCACGCAAGGTCGTCGACGGGCTCGAAGCCGACGTCGTCTCGCTCGCGCTCGCCTACGACGTCGACACGCTGCACGAGCACGGCGCGCTCGTGCCGGCCGACTGGCAGACGCGACTGCCGCACCGCAGCGCGCCGTACACGTCGACGATCGTGCTCCTCGTGCGCAAGGGCAACCCGAAGCGCATCACCGACTGGGACGATCTCGTCAGGCCCGGCGTCGTCGTCGTCACGCCGAACCCGAAGACGAGCGGCGGCGCGCGCTGGAACTATCTCGCCGCGTGGGGCTACGCGGCGAGGAAATACGGCGGCGACGCGGCCGCGAAGGACTTCGTCGCGAAGCTGCTGAAGAACGTGCCGGTGCTCGACGCCGGCGCGCGCGGCGCGACGACCGCGTTCGTCGAGCGCGGCGAAGACGACGTGCTGATCGCGTGGGAGAGCGAGGCGCTGCTCGCGCTCGCCGCGAGCGGCGGCCGCGACCGGTTCGAGATCGTCGTGCCGTCGCTCAGCATCCTGACCGAGCCGCCGGTGACGGTCGTCGACGCGATCGTCGACAAGCACGGCACGCGCCGGCTCGCCGAGGCGTACCTCGAGTTCCTCTACACGCCGCAGGCGCAGGAGATCATCGCGAGGAACCACTACCGGCCGCGCGATCCCGCGGTCGCCGCGCGGCACGCGGCGGAGTTCCCGCGCATGAACGTGCTGACGATCGACGCGGACTTCGGCGGCTGGCAGCGCGCGCAGACGACGCATTTCGCCGACGGCGGCACGTTCGACGCGGTGTACGCGGCGGACGCGCAGCGACCGTGAACGGACGCGGCCGCTCGCCGTGCGGAGGCCGATCCGACCCGCTTCGATCGGCCCTCGACCGCGCGGTCGCACGCGCGCCGCGCTGCGTCGCTGCGCGCGCGAGCTCGCGATCGTCGTGCGGCGCCGCCGCGCTCGCGGCGGCGTCGCGGCGCCGCGGCGCGCCTTCACGGTCGCTCGACATCGGGACCGGGCAGGATGCGTGCCGGATCGTCACCGCGGAGGTCGCATGCGCCGGCTCGCCGTACTCGCAGGACTGCTGTTCGCCGCGGCCGCCGCGGCCGAGGACGTCGCGCTCGCGCCGGCGCAGCTCGATGCGCTGCGCGCGCTCGCGGTCGGCGACCACGTCGCGCTCGCCGAGGTGCCGGACGGCTCCGGCGGGCGCGTCGCGCTCGAGCTGCGCCGGATCGACGTCTATGCGGCCGACGCGCGCGTGCTCGCGGTCGACGCCGGCGGCGAGCGCACGCTCGCGCGCAGCGCATCG
>DASWOS010000333.1:0-2626 GCA_036398645.1 Dokdonella sp.
CCGTGTTCGCGTCGCGCACGTGGCCGACGACGAGGCCGCCGCCGGCCGGCGGCGTGCAGGCGTCGACGACGGCGACGTCGTCGACCGCCCAGCCGTAGCCGAACACGCCGTAGTCGTCGGTGGTGCCGTCGTCGTAGTGGAAGCGCAGGCGCAGGTTCGCCGCGGCGACCGCGGCGAGGCTCACCGCCTCGTCGGTCCAGCCGCGCACCGCGTCGGTCGTCGCCGGCGTGCCGAGCGGCGCCCAGCTCGCGCCGCCGTCGATGCTCGCCTCGACGCGCGCGCTGCCGCCGTCGGCCATGAAGAAGCTGCGATAGCGCAGCACCGGCGCGGCGGCCGCGGCGAGGTTCAGCGCCGGCAGCTCGAGATAGTCGTAGCGCGCGTCGTTCGACCAGCCGCCGTCGGCGCCGAGCTCGTCGGTCGTCGCGGCGAAGCGGCCGTGCTCCGGGATCACGAACACCGAGCCGGACAGCGCGTCGGCGGTGCCGAACTGCCAGCCGAGCCCGGCGCTCGAGGTCGCCCACCCCGGCGGCGCGCCGGCGGCATCCTCGAACGATTCGACGAGCCGCGTCGACGCGTACGCGTAGCCCGGCGCCGCGCAGGCGACCGCGTCGGCATCGAGCGCGAAGTCCTGCACCGCGCCGCCGGTGACGTCGGCGAGCTCGCGCGATTGCGCGCGATAACCGGGCACGTCGCTGTCGACGTCGAGGCGGTAGGCGCCGCCCTCGGCCAGGCGCACCGAATACAGGCCGGTCACCGCGTCGCTCCAGATCGGCGCACCCGGGTAACCGGCAATGCGCACGCGCGCGTGCAGCGGCCAGCCGGTCGCCGCATCGGTGACGCGGCCGGCGATCTTGTACGTCGGCGCCGGCGCGAGGGCGACGTCGTGGACGACGGTCTGGTCCGCGCCGACGCGCACGCCGCTCTCCGTCGACGGCAGATAGCCGTACGCCGACACGCGCACCGTGTAGCCGGTGTCCGCGTTCGCCGGCACGCGGCGCACGTACGCGCCGCCCGCATCGGTCGCCACGGTGTACGCGCGGCCGTCGGCGCCGGCCGAGATCTCGACGCTCGCGTTCGCGAGCGGCGCACCGGCCGCGGTCACGCGGCCGCGCAGCACGCCGCTCGGCCCGCACGCGCGCGCGGCCGCGTCGACGGCCGCCGGCGCGTCGATCTCGCCCCAGCCGGTCGCGTAGTTCGGCACGCCGCCCGGTCCCGGCGGCGGCTCGCCGCCGCTGTCGTACGGCACTCCGCGCGCGGTCTGCATGATCAGCGTGCCGAGCGCGGCGTAGTCGCCGCGCAGGCAGTCGCCGACGTCGAGCATCAGCGCGACGAGGCCGCTGACGTGCGGCGCCGACATCGACGTGCCGGTCATCGCGGCGTAGCCCTGCGCATCGTCGACTGCGGAAACGACGTCGACGCCGGGCGCGACGACCTGCGGCTTCAACGTCGGGAAGCCGCGCGGGTCCGGGTACGTCGGCAGCCCCGCGCTCGCCTCCGCGGATGGCCCCCACAGCGAGTGCGGCGCGTACTCGCCGTCCTGGTTGCCGGTCGAGCCGACCGCGAACGCGCTGGCGAGCGCGGCCGGCGAGGTCACCGTCGACAGGCCCGGCGGTTCCGGCAGGCCGCAGTTCGACGCGTGGCCGGCCGCGAACACCGGCACGATGCCGGCCGCGATCCAGGCCTCGACGACGTCGCGGTAGAAGTCGTCGGCGCTGCCGTCGCAGGCGGTGCTGCCCCACTAGTTGTTGACGACCTGCGGACGCCGATCCGGGTCCGGCTCGCTGCCGTCGGTGCGCGTCGGCGCGAGCATGAACTGGCCGCACACGGACAGCGCGAAGTCGGCGCCGTCGGTCGGCAGGCCGAGGCACGCGATCCACTTCGCGTCGGGCGCCATGCCGATGCGCTCGCGCGCGGCGTCGGACGCGGCGCGGTTGTCGCCGACGATCGTGCCGGTGACGTGCGTGCCGTGCGGCTCGATCGCGATCGGCGCCGGCGAATGCACGCTCGGGTCGAACCAGTTGTAGTCGTGCTGGTAGCCGCCGCCGACGTTGCCGCGGTACTGCGCCGCGACCGCCTCGTGGGTGTACGCGACGCCGGCGTCGATGATGCCGACGGTCACGCCGACACCGGTCGTGCCGAGCGCCCAGACGCGGTCGGCGCCGACGTGCGCGATGTTCGTCGCGACGCCGGCCGCGGCGCCGGCGAGCCGCGCGCCGCCGCGCGACGGCTGCGGGCGGATCAGCGCCATCTTCGGCACGCTGCGGATGCGCGCGACCTCGCCGCGCGCCGCGACCTCCTGCAGCGTCGCCGCGTCGCCGTGCTCGACGAGGATCGCGTTCTTGATCCAGAGCGGATGGAACGTCGCGCCGCGCTGCGTGAGCAGACGGCGCACGCCGGCCTGGCTGCGCTCGGCCGCGTCGTGAAGGCGTGCATAGACCGCGCGGCCGCGCGCGATCCAGTCCAGGCTCGTCACGCCCGCGAGGTCCGCGCGCTCGCGGAATTCGATCGCGAAGTTCGCGCGGCCTCCTGAGGCGAGCCCGCGCAGCAGCCGGTCCTCGATCGCGACGGCCGGAGCGCCCGGCGCGGCGGCCGCGGCGGCCCCGGCGCGCGGGTGCGCTCCCGGCGT
>DASWOS010000334.1:0-10286 GCA_036398645.1 Dokdonella sp.
CGATCACGCCGCTCGCGTTCGACCTCGGCTACGAGAGCGCGTCCGCATTCGCGACGATGTTCAAGCGCGTGGTCGGCGTGCCGCCGAGCTGCTATTTGGACGGCGTCGGCGGCTGAGCGCGGTCAGGCTCGATGGCGGTTGTCGCCCGGCGTCGATCGAGATCGGCCGGACATGCGCGGACGGCATGAGGTGAACGCCGGCGACCACCTTCCCCGCGGCGTGGCAGACGACCACCCGCAGCGTGCCGTGCGCATTCAGGCTGAGGCCGCCGGTGAGCGAGGCGAGCGCCGAGCGAGCCCGCGAAGCCGTGCTGAGCGGCTTCGTCGGGCTGTTCTTCGAGTGCGACTCCGACGGCGTCACGGCGGCCGATAGCGCCGCGCACGCGACGCTTCAGCCGCTCGACCTTCTACGAACGCTTCCGCAGCAAGGACGCCCTGCTGCCGGCTCGCCACCAGCGTCCGTTCGACGCCTTCCGGCATCGTCGATCGCGATGCGGACGTAGCCCGCGTCCGCGCGCAGTTCACCCAGTCCCGCGCCGATCGAAGCCGCTCCGCTGCGGTGCGGCAGCCTGCGCTGCGATGCACACTGGTGCGGGTACCGGCCGATCTCGTACTCGAACGACTGCAGCGCCGCGCGAGGCAGTCGGGTCGCCGGCTCGCGCCGGAATGCGTGCGCTGGAGCGCGCTCGCGACGGCGGCGGCCCTGCTCGGCGCGCTGGTCGCCTGGTTGAGCGGCGAACTGCGAGCGAGCCCGGACGCACTGGCGGCGCCGCTGCACGATCACGCCGACGCGCTGGTGCCGGTGGCCTGCGGCGACTGAGCGACGCTGCGGCTGTCGGTGCCGCGCTCTCGATCAACGCGATCGCGGTCTCGTCGGTGGGCGATGCGATCGGGAGAGGGCGTGATCCGAAACCGCGGACGATGTCTGCCTGCGGCGTGCGATGCCGTCGAGCAGCACGCCGAGGCCGAGTTCGAACATCGTCTCGAAGCGAAGTCCGGCGAGGCGATCGGCGACACGGCGCAGATTCGGATAGGCGGCGGCGCCGGCTCCCATTGCCGACAGGGCCTCGGCGAGCGCGGCGGCGGGCGTCGCCTGAGCGGGATCGAGCTGCGTATGCCGCGTTTCCTCGGCGATCATGCCGAGCAGGTAGTTGCGGTAGAACGTCGCCATCGCGGCAGCGGCGCCGTCTTCGAACCCGGCGTCGACGAAGGCGCCGACCGCGGCGTCGTACAGGCGCATGCGATGCGGTCCCAGCGGGGGTTGTTCGGCGAACAGCCGCGCGGCGTCGCGATGAGCGAGAAGAACGCGGCGGTATTCGTGGGCGATGGCGCGCAGGCGCTCGCGCGCCGGCGCGTGCGGCGACGGCAGCGTCATGTCGGCGCAGAGGGTCTCGGCGGCGAGCGCGAGCAGCTCGCGCTTGTCGCGCACATGCCAGTAAAGCGCAGCCGATCGCACACCGAGCCGTGCGGCGATTCGGCGCGTGCTGAGCCCGGCGAGCCCGTCGGCGTCGAGCACGGCGACCGCGGCTGCGGCGATGTGTTCGCGTTCGAGGCCGGCGCGGCTGCCGGGCGGCGCAGGGCCGCCCTTGCGACGGATCGGTCGTCCGGAACCTGCGGTTGTGACTTTCGGCATGGGCGCATCGAACCTCGGACCTCTAATTTATCATCGATCAATTAACGGCCGAACCGGCCGCCTCACCGCACCAGCACGAGGACATCACGATGAGCGCGAGTCTCACCCGCAGGGACGTATTGGCGCTCGGCGGCGGCGCCCTGCTGGCGGCCGCGTTGCCGGCGGCACGCGCCGGCGCAGCGCACGCCGATGCGAGGGCGGTCTATCGCAGCGCCTTCGTGCTGGACGCGAACACGCTCGCCTCCGTCGGCCTCTTCTGTTGCGACGCGGACACCGCCGCCAACCTCGATTCGATCCGCGATTCCGGCCTCACTGCGTTCAAATCGACGCTCGGCGGCGGCGCAGGCAGTTTCGAAGAGGCCGTCGCGGACATCGCTGCGGCAGACAATCTGGTGGAACGCTTCCCCGACCGCTTCCTGAAGGTGATCAGGCACGCCGATTTCGCGCAGGCGCAGCGCGAGCACAGGATCGCCATCATCTATTCGTTCGAAGCGGCGTCGATGCTCGACGGCAAGGTCGAGCGCATCGAGCTGTTCCGCCGCCTCGGCGTGCGCGTGATGCAGCTCGGCTACAACCGCAAGTCGCCGTTCGGCTGCGGCTGCCTCGACGGCGACGCCGACGGAGTGACCGACCTCGGCCGGCAGGCGATCGCGCAAATGAACGAGCTCGGCGTCGCGCTCGACCTCAGCCACGCCAATACGCGCACCACCGCCGACGGCATCGCCGCCTCGAAGCGGCCGTCCCTGATCACCCATGCCGGCTGCCGTGCGGTATTCCAGCATCCGCGCAACAAGGAAGACCGCGAGATGAAGGCGCTGGCCGACAAGGGCGGCGTGATGGGCATCTACATGCTGCCGTTCCTGACCCCCGACGACCGACAACCCAAGCTCGCCGACTATCTCGCCCACATGCGCCACGCCCTGGACGTGTGCGGCGAGGATCACGTCGGCATCGGCACCGACTCGGCGTTCTTCACGGTCGGCGCGGCCGACCTCAAAGCGATGGCCGACGACGAGGCGCGGCGCGAGAAGGCCGGCATCGGTGCGCCCGGCGAGAACCGGCCGCCGTACATCCCCGACATCAACACGCCGCGCAAGCTCGAACGCGTCGCCGACGGCCTGCTCGCCGCGGGCTACGGCACTCGTGTCGTCGACAAGGTGTTGGGCGACAACTTCAACCGCGCGTTCAAGGAGATCTGGAGCGCCTGAAGCGCGCCGGCCGCACGCCGTCCACCGGTGGCCGCACCGGCTCACACTTCCAGCGAGGCGAGGTCGCCCTTGGTCTCGAGCCATTCCTTGCGGTCGGACGCGCGCTTCTTCGACAGCAGCATGTCCATCAGCTTCGGCGTGCCGTCGTCGGCGTCGACGGTCAGCTGCACGAGCCGGCGCGTGTCGGGATGGATCGTCGACTCGCGCAGCTGCGACGGGTTCATCTCGCCGAGGCCCTTGAAGCGCGTGACGTTGACCGCGCCCTTGATCTTCTCGCGCTCGATCTTCTCGAGCATCGCGTCGCGCTCGGCCTCGTCGAGGCAGTAGAACACCTGCTTGCCGACGTCGACGCGGAACAGCGGCGGCATCGCGACGAACACGTGGCCTTCGCGCACGAGCGCCGGGAAGTGCTTCAGGAACAGCGCCGCGAGCAGCGTCGCGATGTGCAGACCGTCGGAGTCCGCGTCGGCGAGGATGATGATCTTGCCGTAGCGCAGGCCGGAGAGATCGTCCTTGCCCGGATCGCAGCCGATCGCGACGGCGAGGTCGTGCACCTCCTGCGAGGCGAGCACGCTGCCGGACTCGACCTCCCAGGTGTTCAGGATCTTGCCGCGCAGCGGCAGGATCGCCTGGAAATCCTTGTCGCGCGCCTGCCGCGCGGAGCCGCCGGCGGAATCGCCCTCGACGAGGAACAGCTCCGTGCGCACGAGATCGCTCGACGCGCAGTCGGCGAGCTTGCCGGGCAGCGCGGGACCCTGCGTGATCTTCTTGCGCACGATCTGCTTCTCGGCCTTGAGCCGGAGCGTCGCGCGCTCGATCGCGAGCTGCGCGATCCGCTCGCCGACCTCGACGTGCTGATTGAGGTACAGCGAGAAGCCGTCGTGCACGGCGTTCTCGACGAAGCCGGCCGCATCGCGCGAGGACAGCCGCTCCTTGGTCTGGCCGGAGAACTGCGGATCGGCGATCTTCAGCGACAGCACGAACGAAAGCCGGTCCCAGACGTCCTCCGGCGCGAGCTTGATGCCGCGCGGCAGCAGGTTCCTGAACTCGCAGAACTCGCGCAGCGCGTTGGTCAGGCCCGAGCGCAGCCCGTTCACGTGCGTGCCGCCCTGCGCGGTCGGGATCAGGTTCACGTAGCTTTCCTGCGTCAGCTCGCCTTCCGGGAGCCACGCGACCGCGAAGTCGACCGCGCCGTTTTCGCGCTCGAGCGAGCCGAGGTAGAGGTCGGCCGGCACGTACTCGACCTCGCCGAGCATCGAGCGCAGGTAGTCGGCGAGGCCGTCCTCGTAATGCCACTCCTCGTGCTCGCCGCTCGCCTCGTCGGTCAGCCGCACGGTCAGCCCGGCGCAGAGCACGGCCTTCGCGCGCAGCACGTGCTTCAGCCGCGGCAGCGAGATGCGCGGCGAGTCGAAGTACTTCGGGTCCGGCCAGAAGCGCAGCGTCGTGCCGGTCTGCTTCTTCGGCACGGTGCCGGTCACGCTGAGGTTGCTCGCGCGGTCGCCGTCCTCGAAGTTCATGCGGTAGACCTGGCCGTCGCGCTTGATCGTGACCTCGACGCGCGAGGACAGCGCGTTGACGACCGAGACGCCGACGCCGTGCAGGCCGCCGGAGAAGCGGTAGTTCCGGTTCGAGAACTTGCCGCCGGCGTGCAGGCGCGTCAGGATCAGCTCGACGCCGGGGATCTTCTCGTCGGGATGGACGTCGACCGGCATGCCGCGTCCGTCGTCGGCGACGGTGACCGAGCCGTCCGCGTGCACGACGACGTCGATCGTCTTCGCGTGGCCGGCCAGCGCCTCGTCGACCGAGTTGTCGACGACCTCCTGCGCGAGATGGTTCGGCCGTGACGTGTCGGTGTACATGCCCGGCCGGCGCTTGACCGGGTCGAGGCCGGAGAGGACTTCGATGTCGGCGGCGTTGTAGCGCGAGCTCATGCGAGGCGTTCGGAGCCGGGGGCCGGCGAGCATGGCGAGACTCGCCGGCGCGATCAAGTCCCGGCGCCGCGGTCCGGCTACGATGGCGCGATCCAACGGCGAAGACGGAGAGCTGCGATGAAGCGCCCACGCAAGCGCGATTTCCCGGTCGACCAGGTCAGGCGCTTCCTCGAACCGGGGCCGGTCGTGCTGGTCAGCTCGGCCTGGAACGGCGAGCGCGACGTCATGACCATGGGCTGGCACATGATGCTCGGCGCGACGCTCGTCGGCACCTACGTCTGGGACCAGAACCACAGTCACCGTCTCGTGCGCAGGAGCCGCGAATGCGTCGTGAACCTGCCGACCGCGGAGCTGCTCGACACGGTCGTGCGCATCGGCAACTGCAGCGGCGCGGACGTCGACAAGTTCGCCGAGTTCGGGCTGACCGCGGCGCCGGCCGAGCGCGTCGGCGCGCCGCTGATCGCCGAATGCTACGCGAACTTCGAATGCCGGCTCCGCGAGTCGCGCAACACGGCCGACTACAACCTGTTCGTCTGGGAGGTCGTCAAGGCGCACGTCGCGACCGCGCCGAAATGGCCGCGCACCGTGCACTACCGCGGCGACGGCCGCTTCATGATCTCCGGCGACGAGGTCTCGCGGCGGCGCCTGTTCCGGCCGGACATGCTCGACTGAGCGGAGCGCCGCGGCTCACGCCTCGTCGGCGAACAGCTTGCCGGGATTCAGCACCCGGTTCGGGTCGAACGCGTCGCGCACGCGGCGCATCAGCGCGATCTCGGCGTCGCTGCGCGTGCCGGCGAGGTACGGTCGCTTGACGAGGCCGATGCCGTGCTCGGCCGAGATGCTGCCGCCGTGGCGCGCGAGCGTCGCGGCGAGCTGCCGCGTCACGCGTTCGCATTGCGCGACGAATGCATCCTCGGCGAGGCGCTCCGGCTTCAGCACGTTGACGTGCAGGTTGCCGTCGCCGATGTGGCCGAACCAGACGACCTCGAAATCCGGGTACTCGCTCGCGAACAGCGCCTGCATCTCGTGCAGGAACGCCGGCACCGCGGCGACGCGCACCGACACGTCGTTCTTGTACGGCCGCAACGGCGCGAGGCTCTCGGTGATGCCCTCGCGCAGGCGCCACAGCGCGGCCGCCTGCGCTTCGCTGCGCGCGATCACGCCGTCGGCGATCCAGCCTTCGCCGAGCCCGTGCTCGAACGCCGCGAGCGCGGTGTCGCGCGCGCGCGCGTCCGGCGCGTCGTACTCGGCGACCACGTAGTACGGGTGGTCGCCGTCGAGCGCGCGCTGCGCGCCCGCGCCGAGCACGTGCGCGAGCGCGAGATCGGTGAAGAACTCGAACGCCTGCAGGCCGACGCGCGCGCGGAACGACGCGAACACGCGCATCAGCGCGTCCATGTCCGGCAGACCGAGCAGCATGACCTCGGACGGCGGCGGCGGATCGGTCAGCTCAAGCGTCGCCTCGACGACGACGCCGAGCGTGCCTTCGGAGCCGATCATCAGATGGCGCAGGTCGTAGCCGCTCGAGTTCTTGATCAGCCCGCGGTTCAGGTCGAGCCGCTCGCCGCCGCCGGTCACGACGGCGAGCCCGGCGATCCACTCGCGCGTGTTGCCGTAGCGGAGCACGCGGATGCCGCCGGCGTTGGTCGCGACGTTGCCGCCGATCGTGCACGAGCCGCGTGCGGCGAAGTCGACCGGGTAGAGCAGGCCGTGCGCGTGCGCGGCCTCGTGCGCGGCCTGCAGCGTCAGGCCCGGCTGCACGCGCAGCGTGCTGTCGATCGGCTCGAAGCCGAGCACGCGGTTCATGCGCTCGAGGCTCAGCACGAGCTCGCCGTTCGCGGCGACCGCGCCGCCGGAGAGGCCGGTGCGGCCGCCGGACGGCACGATCGCGACGCGCTCGGCGTTGGCCCAGCGCAGGATCGCCTGCACCTCGTCGGCGTCCGCGGGCCAGGCGACCGCGAGCGGCGCCGGCGCCCAGCGCCGCGTCCAGTCGCGGCCGTAGTGCTCGAGGTCGCCGGCGTCGGTCGACACGCGCAGCGAGGGCGCCGCGTCGCGCAGCGAGGAGAGGGCGGTGCGGGCCATGACGATCGGTGCGGAAGACCTGCCGAAGCCTGCCAGCCGCGCCGCGCAGCGTCCAGTGCTGCGCCGCCGCAGCCGCACGCGGCGATCTGGCATAGTAGGCGGCCGCTTCGGCCGATCCGCACCGCATGCAGACGTCGTTTCCCCGGCAGGACATCAAGGTGCTGCTGCTCGAAGGCCCGAGCCGCAGCGCCGTCGCCGCGTTCCGCCAGGCCGGCTACACGCAGGTCGAGTACTGCGAGACGTCGTTGCCGGAGCCGGAGCTGATCCGGCGCGTCGCCGACGCGCACATCGTCGGCATCCGCTCGCGCACGCAGCTGAGCGCCGAGGTGCTCGTACAGGCGCGCCGGCTGATCGCGGTCGGCTGCTTCTGCATCGGCACGAACCAGGTCGACCTCGGCGCGGCGCGCCGGCAGGGCGTGCCGGTGTTCAACGCGCCGTACTCGAACACGCGCAGCGTCGCCGAGCTCGTCGTCGCCGAGGCGATCATGCTGCTGCGCGGGATTCCGCGCAGGAACGCGCTCTGCCACCGCGGCGGCTGGAGCAAGTCCGCGGCGGACAGCTACGAGGTGCGCGGCAATACGCTCGGCGTGGTCGGCTACGGGCACATCGGCACGCAGGTCGGCGTGCTCGCCGAGAGCCTCGGCATGCACGTCGTGTTCCACGACATCGAGACCAAGCTCGCGCTCGGCAACGCGCGCGCGGCGGCGAGCCTCGACGAGCTGCTCGCGGCGGCCGACGTCGTCACGCTGCACGTGCCGGAGACGCCGGCGACGGCGCGCATGATCGGCGCGCGCGAGCTCGCGGCGATGCGCCGCGGCGCATCGCTGATCAACGCCTCGCGCGGCAGCGTCGTCGACGTCGACGCACTCGCCGACGCGCTGCGCGGCGGTCATCTCGCCGGCGCCGCGATCGACGTGTTCCCGGTCGAGCCGAAGGGCAACGACGACGCGTTCGCCTCGCCGCTGATCGGCATGGACAACGTGATCCTGACGCCGCACATCGGCGGCAGCACGCTCGAGGCGCAGGACAACATCGGCATCGAGGTCGCGAGCAAGCTCGTGCGCTACAGCGACAACGGCTCGACGCTGTCGGCGGTCAACTTCCCGGAAGTCTCGCTGCCGGAGCACCCGCGCAGCCGGCGCCTGCTGCACATCCACCGCAACGTGCCCGGCGTGCTCTCGCGCATCAACGAGATCTTCTCGGCCGGCAACATCAACATCGACGCGCAGTTCCTGCAGACCGACGCCGAGGTCGGCTACGTCGTCATCGACGTCGCCGCCGACGCCGCGCAGGCCGCGCGGCTGAAGGACCGGCTCGCCGAAGTGCCCGGCACGCTGCGCGTGCGCGTGCTGCACTGACGCGCGCCCACGCGGCCGGCCCACGGCCGGCGCGCGCAGATCCGGCGCTCGCCGCGCGACGAGCGCGGCCCGCCGCTCGTGGCCGTCCCCGTAGGAGCCGGCTGCAGCCGCGATCCGTCATCCGCTGCGCCGCGTCGCGCACGTTCGCCGCTGAAGCGTGCTCCTACGCGACAGCGATCGCGCGCAGCCTGCGGTGCGCCGCCGGCGCGTGCGGCCGCGTGCGCGATTCGCCCGTCATCGCCGTTCGCTGCGTTCAGCCGCGTGCTCTTAAAATCGCGCGCGGCGCCGCGCCGGCGCCGATCCGCGAGGCATCCGTGTGACCGACGAAAAGCGCCCCGGCCGCTTCCTGCTCTGGCTCGTCGCGCTCGGCGTGTTCATGCAGATGCTCGACTCGACGATCGTCAACACGGCGCTGCCGTCGATGGCGAGCGGGCTCGGCGAGAAGCCGCTGCGCATGCAGTCGGTCGTGATCGCGTACGCGCTGACGATGGCGATGCTGATTCCCGCGTCGGGCTGGCTCGCCGACCGCTTCGGCACGCGCCGGGTGTTCTTCGCCGCGATCGTGCTGTTCACGCTCGGCTCGCTCGCCTGCGCGAGCTCGCGCAACCTCGGCGAGATCGTCGCCGCGCGCGTGCTGCAGGGCCTCGGCGGCTCGATGCTGCTGCCGGTCGGCCGGCTCGCGGTGCTGCGTTCGTATCCGCGCGGAGAATTTCTGCGCGCGATGAGCTTCGTCACGCTGCCGGGCCTGATCGGTCCGCTGATCGGCCCGACGCTCGGCGGCTGGCTCGTGCAGGCCGCGTCGTGGCACTGGATCTTTCTGATCAACCTGCCGGTCGGCGTCGTCGCCGCGGCGGCGACGCTGCGCTTCATGCCCGACGCGCGCACGGCCGTCGCGCGCTTCGATCTCGGCGGCTATCTGATGCTCTCGTTCAGCATGGTCGCGCTGTCGCTGTCGCTCGACGGATTGTCCGAGCTCGGCCTGCACCACGCGACCGTGCTCGTGCTGCTGATCTTCGGCATGGCGAGCTTCGTCGCGTACTGGCTGCACGCGACGCGCACGCCGAAGCCGCTGTTCTCGCCGCAGCTGTTCCGCGTGCACACGTTCCGCGTCGGCGTGCTCGGCAACCTGTTCTCGCGCATCGGCAGCGGCAGCATGCCGTTCTTGATCCCGCTGCTGCTGCAGGTCAGCCTCGGCTACAGCCCGCGCGACGCCGGCATGATGATGATCCCGGTCGCGCTGGCCGGCATGGCGTCGAAGCGCCTCGTCGTGCCGCTGATCAAGGAGCTCGGTTACCGCCGCGTACTGATCGGCAACACGCTGCTCGTCGGCTTCGCGATGGCGAGCTTCGCGCTGATCTCGCCCGGGCAGCCGCTCTGGCTGCGGATCGTCCAGCTCGCGTTCTTCGGCATGGTCAATTCGCTGCAGTTCACCGCGATGAACACGGTCACGCTGCGCGACCTCGAAGGCGAGCTCGCGAGCGGCGGCAACGGGCTCTTGTCGATGGTCATGATGCTGTCGATGAGCCTCGGCGTCGCGACCGCGAGCGGGCTGCTGGCCACGTTCACCGAGGCGTTCGGCTCCGAGCGCGGCGTCGCCGTGCTGCCGGCGTTCCACGCGACGTTCGTCTGCGTCGGCCTGGTGACCGCCGCGTCGGCCTGGATCTTCTGGCAGCTGCAGCCGGAGCGCCGGCCCGAGGCGGTGCCGCTGAAACCCGAGACCGGCGACTGACGGCGCGGCGCGGCGACACGCGCGGCGCGATGCCGCGGCGAGCGCGAATTCGCGCGGCGCGGCTCGCCGCGCGGCGGTCGAGCGGGTAAAATGACGATTTCCCGCGGATGGTCCTTCCGATGACCCCCTTGATTTTCGTGACCGGCGGCGTGGTGTCCTCGTTGGGCAAGGGCATCGCCGCCGCGTCGCTGGCCGCGATCCTGGAAGCGCGCGGTCTGCGCGTGACGTTGATGAAGCTCGATCCGTACATCAACGTCGATCCGGGCACGATGAGCCCGTTCCAGCACGGCGAGGTCTACGTCACCGACGACGGCGCCGAGACCGACCTCGACCTCGGCCACTACGA
>DASWOS010000335.1:0-10473 GCA_036398645.1 Dokdonella sp.
CCTCTGGTTCGTGAACACGCTGTTCTCGTGCCTGTGCACGCTCGACACGAAATCGAGCTTCGTGCCGCGCTGGCGGCCGCGTTTCGTCAGCCATTACGCGCCGGAGGACCGCTGCCATCTGAACGGCCTCGGCATGCGCGAGGGCAAGCCGCGCTACGTGACCGCGCTCGGCGAGTCGAACCTGCCGCAGGGCTGGCGCGCGAACAAGCGCGACGGCGGCCTGCTGATCGATCTCGCGCAGGACAAGATCATCGCGCGCGGGCTGTCGATGCCGCATTCGCCGCGCTGGTACGACGACCGTCTGTGGGTGCTCGAGTCCGGCCGCGGCGCGCTCGTTACGATCGACCCGAAGACCGGCGCGAAGACCGACGTCGCGCGCGTGCCCGGCTTCGCGCGCGGGCTCGACTTCATCGGCCCGGTCGCGTTCATCGGCCTGTCGCAGCTGCGCGAGACCAACGCGTTCACCGACATCGAGATCACCGAGGCGAACGCGGACCGCCAGAGCGGGGTCTGGGCCGTGCACATCGGCACCGGCAACACGATCGGCTTGCTGAAGTTCACCGGCGGCGTACAGGAGATCTTCGCCGTGCAGGCACTGCCGGGCATCCTGTTTCCGGAGATCATCCACGAGGGCGAGTACCTCGCCTCGGCCTACGCGCTGCCCGACGAGGCGCTGCGCGAGGTCGCGTTCACGCCGGCGCCGGCGCCCGCCGTCGCCGCCGACGGCGCCGGCTACGGCGCACCGTCCCAGACCGCAGGAGCTCCTTCATGACCGAGACGAACGCGACGACGGACCCGACCGACGGCGACGACGTCGCCGCGGCCGAAGCGGCTGCGGCGTTCCGCTTCGTCGTCGACTGGCAGGCGCTCGACGCGGCGTCCGCCGACGCGATCCGCGCGTTCTGGCAGCGCGAAGGCGCGATCGTCGACCCGGCGCAGATCGCGCAGCGCCTGCCGCAGGTCGTCATGCACGCGACGACCGCCGACGGCGAGGTCGCCGGCGTCTGCACCGCGTTGCTGGCGACGCCGCCGATGCTCGCGCAGCCGTTCTACTACTGGCGCACGTTCGTCGGCGCGCGCTGGCGCCGCACGCAGCTCGTCATGATGCTGCTGAAGCGCTCGTGCACGCTGCTCGAGGACTACGCGGCCCGCCACGGCCATCCGGCCATCGGCGTGCTGCTCGAGCTCGAGAACGAGCGCTTCCGCGAACGCGGCCGCATGGCGGTGTGGTGGAATCCGCGCTTCGTCTACATCGGCCGCAGCGCGCGCGGGCTCGACCTGCGCGTGCACTACTTCAAGGGCGCGCGGCTGAAGCCGCCGCCGTCGAAGCCGTGACGCGGCGCCGCGCCGCGCGCGCTCACGCGCCGGCGGACGCGGGCGCGAGCCGCGCGGCGACCTCGGCGACCGCGAGGCGGCAGGTCTCCGCGGCCGGCCGCGTGCCGTCGACGCGCAGCGCCGACGACGGCGGGTCCGGCGGCGCGAGCACCGACGCGGCGCGGCCGGGCAGCTCCGCGCCGGGGCGGAAGCCGCGCGCGGCGGCGAGCATCAGCCGCGAGCGCGCGAGCGCCGGCGGGCACTCGACCAGCAGCGGCAGCACGTCGGCGCCGTGCGCCGCGGCGAGCGCGGCGAGCTGGTCGAAGTCCTGGCGCCGCGCGAACGTCATGCCGTCGACGACCGTCGACGCGCCGAGCAGGCAGTTGATCTCGACCGCGAGCAGCACGGTGCGGAACGCCGCGCGCTGCTCGACGAAGCTGTAGTCGCAGCGCGGGAACATCGCGTCGCGGATCGCGTCGCGGCAGACACGGCGCAGGCCGAGCTCGCGTTCGAGCGCGAGCGCGACCGTGCTCTTGCCGGCGCCGCGCAGCCCCATGACGACGACGACCAGCGGCCGCCGGCACGACGCCGTCGACGCCGGCACCGGCGCGGCGCCGCTCGACCCTCGGGTGACCGCTCGCTCCAATCGTCGCTCCTCGCCGTCCGCGGGCCGTCGCGCCGCAGGCGCTAGAATTGTCGTCCTGTCGTCGACCGAACGCCATGACCCGGCCGCCCGCCCCGTTCGAAATCCCCGGTTACCGGCTCGTCCGCAGCCTCGGCCACGGCGGCATGGCGACGGTCTACCTCGCGATGCAGGAGTCGCTCGCGCGGCCGGTCGCGATCAAGGTGCTGGCCAGCGAGTCCGCGCCGAGCGACGAGCTCGTGCGCCGCTTCGAGCACGAGGCGCGCACGATCGCGCGGCTCGACCATCCGCACATCGTCAGCATCTTCGACGTCGGCCGCACCTCGGCGGGGCAGATCTACTACACGATGCCGTACCTGCCGAACGGCGACCTGTCCGCGCGCAATCTGCGCGACGATCCGGAGCGCGTGCTCGAGATCATGCGCGCGATCGCCGAGGCGCTCGGCTGCGCGCACGACCAGGGCATCGTGCACCGCGACGTGAAGCCGGAGAACATCCTGTTCGACAAGCTCGACCGGCCGCTGCTGGCCGACTTCGGCATCGCGCTGAGCGGCGCGCGCGGGCCGCGCGTCACGCGCGAAGGCGCCACGATCGGCTCGTCGGGCTACATGAGCCCGGAGCAAGCGCGCGGGCAGCCGCTCGACGGCCGCTCGGACTTCTACAGCCTCGGCGTCGTCTGCTACGAGCTCTTGACCGGCGAGATGCCGTTCCAGGGCGCCGACGCGCTGTCGGTCGCGCTCGCGCACATAGAGAAGCCGGTGCCGCGGTTGCCGCTGACGCGGCGCCTCTGGCAGCCGCTGATCGACAAGGCGCTCGCGAAGCAGCCGGAGCAGCGCTTCCAGAGCGCGGAGGAGATGCTCGCCGCGATCGAGGTCATCGGCCGCCGGCTGCGCACGCCGCCGCGCAGCGGCCTGGCGAAGGCTTGGCAGCGGCTGATCGAGCGCATCGTCGCGATCCCGCGCCGCACGCGCGCGCTCGCGCTGTGCCTGCTGATCGTCGCCGCGCTGGCCGGGCTGATCGCGCTGCTGATGCGCGAGCCCGAACGCGCCGCGCAGCCGGGCGCCGCGTTCGCCGCGGTCGCGCCGAGCGCGGTCGCCGCGCCCGCGCCGCAGCGAGCCGACGCCGGCGCCGAGCGCGCCGCGGCGACGGCCGAGCCGGCGTCGCCGCCGGGCACGGATGACGCCGACGCGAAGGCCGCGCTCCGCGCCGAGCGCCTGCGCCGCGCGGCCGAGCGGGTCGCGCGCCGTCATCTCGTCGCGCCGGACGGCGACGCCGCCGCCGACCTGTACCTCGCGGTACTCGCCGACGAGCCGCGCCAGCGCGACGCGGTGCGCGGCATCCAGAACATCCTCGCCGCGCTCGGCGCGTCGGCCGCGGTCGCGATCGCGGCCGGCGACGCGCCCGGCGCGGCCGAACCAATCTCGCGCGGGCTCGCGCTCGCCGAACGCGCGAAGCTCGGCGGCGGCGCCGCGCTCGACGCGCTCGCCGCACCGGTGCGCTCCGCGATCGACGCCGTGCGTTCGCGCAGCCGCGATCCGTTCGACGCGTCCGCGCAGGCGGCGCTCGCGCCGCTGCTGCCGGTGCTCGCGCGGCTCGACGCGAAGCAGGCGCAAGCGCTGCAGGCCGACCTCGAGCGCCCGGCCGAGCTGCTGCGCGCCGGCGGCCGCTTCCACGATCCGGGCGGACCGGAGATGGCCGTCGTGCCGACGCTGCTCGCCGCGTCGGCACGCATCGATCACGCGTTCGCGATCGCGACGACCGAGGTCACGCGCGCCGCGTACGCGCGCTTCGTCGCCGCGAGCGGACGCCGGCCGGCGCCGTGCCGCGACTCGCAGCGGTTGTTCGCGCGTTCCGACGGCCTCGACTGGACGCACCCCGGCTTCGCCCAGGCCGACGATCATCCGGTCGTCTGCGTCAGCTGGGACGACGCGAACGCGTACGCGCGTTGGCTCGGCGCGCGCACCGGCGCGCGCTACCGGCTGCCGAGCGACGAGGAATGGCTGCTCGTCGCGCAGCCGGCCGGCGCCGGCACCGACTGCGGCGCCGCGAACATCGCGCGTCGTTCGGGCGCGGGCGCGTGCGACGACGGCTACACGTGGACCGCGCCGGTCGGCCATTTCGCGGCGACGCCGCTCGGCGTCTACGACATCAGCGGCAACGTCGGCGAGTGGATCGACGGGTGCGCACGCGCCGGACGCGACGACGCGAGCTGCCGCGAGCGCGCGTTCCGCGGCTTGTCCTGGCGCGACGACGCGAGCGAATCGAACCTGCGCCGACGCGGCACCAGCGCGCCGGATGTCGGCTACGCGACGGTCGGCTTCCGCCTCGTGCGCGAGGTGCCGGCGCCGCGGCGCTGAGCGGCCCGCGCGGCGCCGCGCCGCGCTCTGTGCTATCAAGCATCGGACGACCCTGCCGCGCGAGCCCATGCGACCCCTGCATTTCCAGCGCTACGTACTGACCGGCCTGCTCACGTTCATCCCGGTCTGGCTGACCTGGATCGTGTTCAAGTCGATCTTCTCGCTGCTCTCGCAAGTGAACCTGCCGTGGGTGTCGGCCGTGTTCAACGCGCTCGCGCAGGCGTTCCCGGATACGCTCGGACGCCTGAACCAGGATTGGCTGATCTCGCTGCTCGCGTTCGTCGTGACGATCGTCGCGCTGTACCTGACCGGCTTCGCCGCGAACCGCGTGTTCGGCCGGCGCCTGATCGCGGCGTTCGAGCGCGTCATCGAGCGCATCCCGATCGCGCACAGCATCTACGGGGGCGCGAAGAAGCTGATGAGCATGCTGCAGAACAAGCCGAGCGGCACGCAGCGCGTCGTGCTGATCGACTTCCCGTCGCCGCAGCTGAAGTCGATCGGCTTCGTCACGCGCGTGTTCCGCGACGTCACCGGCACCGAGCTCGCCGCGGTCTACGTGCCGACGACGCCGAACCCGACCGGCGGCTACCTCGAGATCGTACCGATCGAGCGCCTGACCGCGACCGACTGGAGCGTCGATCAGGCGATGGCGTTCATCCTGTCGGCCGGCGCGGCGGCGCCGGACGTGCTGCCGTTCGCGGTCGAGCGCCGCGCCGGCGCGGCCTGAGCCGTTCCGGCGCGCGCCCGCGCGGCGCCGCGGCGACGCTACTTCGCTTCGAGGATCTTCTTCAGGTTGTCGAGGCCGGCCTGGTAGACGCCGGCCATCGTCTTCGTCGCGGTCGCGTCGTCGGCGTCCGCGGCCGGATGCGCGCCGGGATCCTTGCGCTTGAACGTGCCGGACCAGGTGACCTTCGAGCGGCCCGCGCCGGCCGCCTTGACGCTGATCGTCGAGGTGTAGCTGCTGACCGGCAGCACGCCCTCGAGGATCGAGTACTTGAAGCGGCGGTGCTTCGCGTCGAACTCGAGCAACCGCTCCTTGACCGTGCCGCCGTCGCCGAGCGTCAGCAGCCGCTCGGCGCCGACCTCGTTGTCGGTGCCGGCAACGATCTGGTCCTTCGCGACGGCCGGGTGCCAGGCGTTCAGCGCGCCGAAGTCCTTGATCTTGTCCCAGACCGCGTCCGGCGCCGCGTGGATCGTCACGCTCTTGCTGACCTTCAGCACCGGCGCGGCCGCGAAGCCGACGCTCGACGCCGCCATCAATGCCACGCACACCACCGCACGAATCATCTTCATGGACGAAACCTCCTTCTCGTGGATCGGAACCTCGCGACGAACCGTAACCGCGCCGATGCACCCTGCGGCGCGATGCCGCGCGAATCTGACACAAGTGCCGGCCCGCCGCACGCGGCGCTGCGTTGCCGCACGCCGCGGCCGCGTGGCCGGCGCCGGCGCCGCGCACGCGATCCGGCGCCGCGCCAGTGACCTTCGGCACAGGGACGATCGCGCCGAGCGGCCTACCCTGCGCGGTTCGGCCGAGACGCCGCGCGTGCCGCGCGTGCCGCGCGTGCCGCGCGTGCCTCGCGTGCCTCGCGCGCCGCGCGCGTGCGCCGCCGGCGCGCCACGCATCGGCCCACGACCACGATCGACGGAGCACCCCTCATGCGGAAAACAGGAAGCCGGTCACTCGCGCTCGCGCTCTTCGCCGCCGCCGCGACGAGCGCGGCCGCGGCGTCGCCTTCGTTCGACGTCAAGGATCTCGATCCGAAGATCGACCCGTGCGCGGACTTCAACGGCTTCGTCAACGCGCGATGGATCGCCGCGAACCCGATCCCGCCGGATCGCACGCGCTGGGGCGCGTTCGACGCGCTGCGCGAGCGCAGCCTCGACACGCAGCGCGCGATCGCCGAAGCCGCCGCGCGCGGCGCGAACCGCGCGAAGCCGGGCTCGATCGAGCGCAAGATCGGCTGGTTCTACCGCTCCGGGATGGCCGAGGGCGCGATCGAGAAGGCCGGCTACGCGCCGATCCGCGGCGAGCTCGCGAAGATCGACGCGCTGAAGTCGAGCGACGACGTCGTCGCGTACCTCGACGACAGCTTCGCGCGCGGCCAGGGCGGCCTGTTCGGCCTCGGCGCCGGCGCGGACTTCAAGAACTCGAAGCGGCAGATCGCCTACGCGACGCAGGGCGGCCTCGGCCTGCCGACGCCGGACTACTACACGAAGGACGAGCACAAGGACGTCCGCGACGCATACCGCACGCACGTCGCGAAGGTGCTCGAGCTCGGCGGCACGCCGGCCGCCGCGGCGCCGCGCGCGGCCGAGCAGGTGCTCGCGTTCGAGACGCGCCTCGCGCGCGCGTCGCTGCCGCCGACCGAGCTGCGCGTGCCGGAGAACCAGTACCACTTCGTCGGCCTCGCCGAGGCCGAGCGCACGACCCCGCATTTCTCGTGGACGCGGTTCTTCGCCGCGCAGCACGCCGACGTCGGCGACGGCTTCTCGCTGTCGCAGCCGAAGTTCTTCGCCGAGTTCGACGCGATGCTGGTCGAGACGCCGGTCGAGCAGTGGCGCACGTACCTGCGCTTCCACGAGATCGACTCGGCCGCGCCGTATCTGTCCAAGCGCTTCGCCGACGAGCACTTCGCGTTCTACGGGCGCACGCTGAACGGGCAGAAGGTGCAGGAGCCGCGCTGGAAGCGCGTGCTGAACGCGATCAACGAGACGATGGGCATGGCGCTCGGCGAGCTCTACGTCGCGAAGGCGTTCCCGCCGGAGTCGAAGGCGCGCGCGCTCGAGCTCGTCGACAACGTCAGCGCGGCGCTGCGCGCGCGCATCGAGAAGCTCGACTGGATGAGCGACGAGACCAAGCGCAAGGCGCTCGAGAAGTGGGCGACGTTCCTGCCGAAGATCGGCTATCCGGACAAGTGGCGCGACTGGTCCGGCCTGGAGATCGCGCCGGACGACTACTTCGGCAACGTCGCCGCGGCGACGAAGTTCGACTACGAGTACGAGATCGCGAAGATCGGCAAGCCGACCGACCGTCTCGAGTGGCAGATGACGCCGCAGACCGTCAACGCGTACTACGAGCCGACCGACAACACGATCAACTTCCCGGCCGCGATCCTGCAGCCGCCGTTCTTCGACCCGGACGCCGACGACGCGATCAACTACGGCGGCATCGGCGCGGTCATCGGCCACGAGGCGACGCACGGCTACGACGACGAAGGCAGCCAGTTCGACGCGCAGGGCAACAACGCGGACTGGTGGACGAAGGACGATCGCGCGAAGTTCGAGGCGCGCACGGCGCGGCTCGTGCGCCAGTTCGACGCGTACGAGCCGCTGCCCGGCAAGCACGTCAACGGCCGCCTGACGCTCGGCGAGAACATCGCCGATCTCGGCGGCCTGAACGTCGCCTACGACGCGCTGCAGGCCGTGCTCGCCAAGCATCCGGACGAAGCCGAGAAGAAGATCGACGGCTACACGCCGGACCAGCGCTTCTTCCTGAACTTCGCGCGGATCTGGCGCGGCAACATCCGTCCGCAGCGCGCCGAGGTGCTGCTGAACGTCGATCCGCACTCGCCGGCGCAGTTCCGCGCGATCGGGCCGCCGTCGAACATGCCGGCGTTCGCCGACGCGTTCCGCTGCAGGGCCGGCGACGCGATGGTGCGGCCGCCGGACACGCAGGTGAAGATCTGGTAGGACGCGCACCCCGCGCGATTCCTCGTCGAACGAACCCGGAGAGCCTCACGATGGCCAGACCGCTGCCGAACCCGGCGTCCGCCGCCGCCCTCGCCTTCGCGCTCGCCGCGTCCGCCGGCCTCGCGCACGCCGCGTCCGCCGACGCGACGCCGGTGTTCGACGTCGGCGAGCTCGATGCGTCGATCGCCGCGTGCAGCGACTTCAACGGCTACGCGAACGGCAAGTGGATCGCGGCGAACCCGATCCCGCCGGACAAGACGCGCTGGGGCGCGTTCGACGAGCTGCGCGAGAAGAGTCTCGCCGCGCAGCACGCGATCGCCGAGAAGGCCGAACACGGCGCCGACGCCGCGCCGGCCGGCTCGATCGAGCGCAAGATCGGCTGGTTCTATCGCTCCGGCATGGACGCGGCCGCGATCGACAAGGCCGGCTACGCGCCGATCGCGCCGGAGCTCGCCGCGATCGCGAAGCTCGGCAGCGGCGCCGACGTCGTCGTCTGGCTCGGCCGCGCCTACGCCGAAGGCCGCGGCGTCGGCTTCCGCTTCGGCCCCGGCGCCGACTTCCGCGACGCGAAGCGGCAGATCGCCTACGCGCACCAGGGCGGCCTCGGCCTGCCGACGCCGGACTACTACACGAAGGACGAGCACAAGGACGTGCGCGACGCGTACCGTGCGCACGTCGCGAAGCTGTTCGAGCTGACCGGCGTGCCGGCCGCGGACGCGCGCCGAAAGGCCGACGACGTGCTCGCGTTCGAGACGCGCCTCGCCAACGCGTCGCTGTCGCGCGTCGAGCTGCGCGATCCGAAGAACCAGTACCACTTCGTCGGCTTCGCCGAGGCCGACCGGATCATGCCGCACTTCGGCTGGACGAAGTTCTTCGCGACGCTCCGCGTGCCGACCGGCGACGGCTTCTCGCTGTCGCAGCCGAAGTTCTTCGCCGAGTTCGACGCGATGCTCGCCGACGTACCGGCCGCGCGCTGGCAGGACTACCTCGCGTTCCACGTGATCGACGACGCCGCGCCGTACCTGTCCGAGCCGTTCCAGGACGAGACCTTCGCGTTCTACGAGAAGACGCTGCGCGGGCAGCCGGAGCCGCGCGTGCGCTGGAAGCGCGTGCTCGACGCGCTCAACGACGGCATGGGCGAGGCGCTCGGCCAGCTCTACGTGAAGGACTACTTCCCGCCGGCGGCGAAGGCGCGCGCGCTCGAGCTCGTCGGCAACGTGCGCGACGCGCTGAAGACGCGCATCGAGAAGCTCGACTGGATGAGCGACGCGACCAAGCGCAGGGCGCTCGAGAAGTGGCAGGCGTTCCTGCCGAAGATCGGCTATCCGGACAAGTGGCGCGACTGGTCCGGCCTCGACGTCGTGCCGCGCGATTATTTCGCGAACGTGCGCGCGGCGACCGCGTTCGGCTACCGCTACCAGCTCGACAAGATCGGCAAGCCGACCGACCGCTACGAATGGGGCATGACGCCGCAGACGGTCAACGCGTACTACAGCCCGACGACGAACACGATCAACTTCCCGGCCGCGATCCTGCAGCCGCCGTTCTTCTACGCGAACGGCGACGACGCGATCAATTACGGCGGCATCGGCGCGGTCATCGGCCACGAGGCGAGCCACGGCTTCGACGACCAGGGCAGCCAGTTCGACGGCACCGGCAACAACGCGAACTGGTGGACCAAGGAAGACCGCGAGCAGTTCGACGCGCGCACGGCGAAGCTCGTGCGCCAGTTCGACGCGTACGTGCCGCTCGCCGATCATCCGAACGACCACGTCGACGGTCAGCTGACGCTCGGCGAGAACATCGCCGACCTCGGCGGCCTGAACGTCGCCTACGACGCGCTGCACGCGGCCGACGCGGCCCGGCGCGATCCGAAGATCGACGGCCTCACGCGCGACCAGCGCTTCTTCCTGAGCTGGGCGCGCGTCTGGCGCGGCGCGATCCGCGACAAGGCGCAGCTCGTGCTGCTGAACACCGACGCGCACGCGCCGGCGAAATTCCGCGCGATCGGCGCGCCGTCGAACATGCCGGCGTTCGCCGACGCCTTCGGCTGCAAGGCCGGCGATCCGATGGTGCGGAACGGCGACGCGCGCGTCGTGATCTGGTAGCGCGCGGCGGCCGCACGCCGCGGCCGCGCGGATTTTGCTAGATTGCGCGGCTCCCGTGCCGAACCGGCCGCGCCGCGCATGCCCACGAATCGGACTTCCCTGCTCTGCGCCGCGCTCGTCGCGCTGGTTCCGGCCGCGCTGCACGCGGCACCGCCCGCCTACGTCGCGATCGAGCTCGAAGCGCGCAGCAACCTGCTCGCGAACGACGACTCCGGCTGGAACCTGCCCGCCGGCACGTCGTTCAACAGCATCTCGGCGAATCTCGACGACGACGACGAGGTCGCGTTCACGGCCGGCGTCGTGCCGGTCGACGGCGACCTCTCGCGCAGCGGCGCCGGCGTCTGGTTCGGCGCGCACG